>JANOQP010000887.1:0-4315 GCA_031414895.1 Saprospirales bacterium | reverse complement strand
GCGCCCGCACTTTTTTGGTTTTCAATAAAATTTTCAAACTGCCCAAACACCGTAAAACTCGCCGCCCGCGGGAAATAATTGTCCAGTTGTCCGACCGCGTCGTGCGGGTCAAATGCCGCAACAAGCTCGCCGCCCGTCTCTTTTATCGCCCGAAAATGGCGCGGGGCGACGAAACCGGCCGTGCCGATAAGGGCGAATTTGGGGTTTTGGAAATTCAAATCTGGTTGAATTTCCCAATTTCTTGGCTCAAATGGTTGGCATATTGACCAAACATGAAATCCCTAAAAAGAGACTGGTTTTCATTTGTTCGCGCGGCTTCGAGCGCATCAAAATAACCGGCTTTGTCCTCCGAAAAAACAATCGCCAGCGGCAGGCCAAAGTATTGCTGGATAAAATTCATCAACAAACGCGAGGCCCGGCCATTTCCGTCATAAAAAGGATGGATGCTCACAAGCTCGAAATGAGCGTCAAAAGAGAGGGCCAATTTTTCCCCATCAGTTTCAACAGCCGCCAACCTTTTATTTAAATCGGCAACAAACGAAGTTGTCAAATTTTCAACTTTCGTGAAATTGGGGAAAAACCGCGTCCCGGCACTCACATTGCTCTTTCTGAACGCGCCCAAACTGCTGTCAATATCGCCCGATAATGTCCGATAGACCGCGCCCGTGTTTTTTAAAACAAGTGCATTGATTTTTTGGATAAGATCAATAGAAATT
The DNA here is from genome assembly GCA_031414895.1 of Saprospirales bacterium. GTDB lineage: Bacteria > Bacteroidota > Bacteroidia > Chitinophagales > Saprospiraceae > JANOQP01. The sequence continues at coordinate 3,599 of JANOQP010000887.1, read as the reverse complement.
GGTGCCTTATTATTTGCCGCACCAATCACAAATTGCAGGGCCGCAAAATGGTCCTTTACCATAAAACTGTGCTGCAACGGCTTTCCTTTCGGGGTCAAATCCTCATCCAACAATAGCCGCGCCTCAGTCGCAGTCAACGTGCTGCCCTCTATGTTCGTTGAATGATGGGTAATCGAATATTGGTTGAACTTGTCGAAATCAATTGCTTCGGACAGGTTCAAAGATTGATATTCCTTTAAAAGTGTTGTTGAAAACTTGTCCAATATTATTTTTTGGAAGCACGCATTATTTTTTGCAAGGCTTCGACGTCCAGTTTGTCCTTTTCACGTCCGGTGTTGGATTTTGACAAAACCAAATCGTTTAGGTGTATTACTGGAATTGTCATTCCATCAACTTCGCCCAATATTTTTTTTTGATAGGCTTCTTCAAACTGAACATTACTGACACGGGTAATAAAGTCCACTTTTTTAGGCTCTGCCCCAAGACTGAAAACGAGGTGTTCTTCAAAATCAAGGGCTTTTAAATAGTCGAGGCCTTCCTCTTCAAAACCAGCTTCGGACAAAGCTGCAATCAACTTTATTTTATTGATGTTCGTTGGCCGCACCCAAAGGTCGAGGTCCCCCGTTGGCCGACGATGCCCATGAACAATCACTGCATACCCACCAACGAGTAAATACCCAACATCATGCTTGTTGAGCAAGGTCAAAAGGTCAAGATGTTCGTCAAAAAAGATGTTCATCTAACAAAAACGATTCTTTTTGAAAGGTTTTCCGGCGCGGGCGGATAGACTTTTCGGATCAGCTCAACTGCGTCCGCAATCCTTTCTGCAATGCTTTTTTTTAGGTTTTCGGCAATGGCAGAAGCTTCTTGTTCCTCAAATGATTTGAAGATCTGTATTCGTTTGGAAGGGTCAACTGGTTTGATCGAATTGACCCGGCCATTCTCCAACCGATATTTTTGCCCCGTTTCGGAACAGACCGCCTCTGATTTTTCGTCAAACACCAGTTTTTGCCCCGCCTCGCTCATCCAACCGATCTGCCGCGCCGGGTTTCCGACGATCAACGCATATGGTTTCACTTCTTTGGTGACCACCGCCCCCGCGCCGATGAAAGCAAATTCGCCAATCGGGTTGCCGCAAACAATCGTCGCGTTGGCCCCAATGGTCGCGCCGCGCCCGACATGGGTTTTGAGGTATTCGTTTTTGCGGTTGACCGCGCTGCGCGGGTTGATGACGTTGGTGAAAACCATGCTCGGGCCGAGGAAAACATCATCGTCGCAGGTCACGCCGGTATAAATCGAGACATTGTTTTGCACTTTCACGTTTTTGCCCAAAACGACTTCGGGCGAGATGACCACGTTTTGGCCAATATTGCAGCCTTCGCCGATTTTGCAGTTGATCATGATATGGCAGAAATGCCAAATTTTCGTGCCTTCGCCAATTTCACAACCATCGTCGATGACGGCAGTTGGGTGCGCCGAATAGGGCAAATTGCTCATTTTTTGTTGAAAAATGATTGAACCGTGCCGATTATCTGGGTCAAAATCGGTTTCGTCATTTCAGTATGGATGGGCAATGAAATGACGGTTTTGCTCAATTTTTCCGTCACCGACAGCGGCTTTTTTCCCGAAAAATAAGGGGCATATGCCACCTGTTCATACAGCGGCAGCGGGTAATATATCATCGCCGGGACGCCGTTTTTTTCCAAAAAAGATTTGAGTTCGTCGCGCCGCCCGCCGTCCACCAATAAGGTGTATTGATGAAAAACATGGGTCGAATTTTTGGCCCGCGCAGGGATTTGGAGGCCAATGATTCCCCGAAAAGCTTTGTCATAAGCGCGAGCGACGGCCTGCCTGGCTTTGCAATATTTGTCGAGCCTCGCCAATTTCACTTCCAAAATGGCGGCCTGGATCGTGTCGAGCCGCGAGTTTATCCCGACGACATCGTGATAATATTTCCGCGATTCGCCATGGTGGGCGATCATCCGCATTTTTGCCGCGAGGTCGTCGTCGTTCGTGAAGGTTGCGCCGCCGTCGCCGTAGCAGCCGAGGTTTTTGGAGGGAAAAAAGGAGGTCGTGCCAATATGCCCAATCGTGCCGGATTTTTTGACCGTTCCGTTTTTGTACCGAAAATCAGCCCCAATCGCCTGCGCATTGTCCTCGATGACGAAGATTTTGTGCTTTTCGGCCAGCTCCATCAAGCCTTCCATGTCGGCACATTGCCCAAAAAGGTGGACAGGGACAATGGCTTTTGTGCGCGGCGAGATGGCTTTTTCCGCAATTTTCGGGGTGATCATGAACGTTTTGGGGTCCACATCGACCATCACAGGCACCAATCCGAGCAGCGCGATGACCTCCGCCGTCGCCACATAGGTAAAGGCCGGGACAATCACCTCGTCGCCCGGTTTGAGGCCGAGCGCCATCATTGCGATTTGCAGCGCGTCGGTGCCGTTTGCGCAGGTGATGACGTGTTTTGCGCCCGAATACTTTTCAAGGTTGGCCTGAAAACTTTTGACCGCCGGGCCGTTGATAAACGCCGCCGATCCTATCACCCCTAAAACGGCGCGGTCGATTTCGCGCTTCATCTTGCGGTATTGACCGCGGAGGTCAACCATTTGGATGGGCTGTATTTCTGTTGTTTTTTTCAAAAAAATGATGGCTTCGCCGTTGATAGGTCGCAGCGACTTATCCATTTAAAAGAAACACAAAGGGCGCAAAGGTTTCACAAAGGGCGCAAATATTGAGCTTCGTGAAATCTTTGTGTTCTTCGTGGTCAAACCTCCACTTTCCTCAACAACGCCGCGTCCACCTGCAATTTCAGCACATGGCCGAGGGTCTCCAAATTGACGACAAACTCCTTTTTCCCAGTTCTTTCATCAATGAAACCGCGAAGCCCGGCCAAATTTCCGGAGGCAATCTCAACCAGTTCGCCAATTTCCCAGTTGCCCGGTTCGCAAACTACCTCAATGCTGTCGCCCGAAATGCGGCGCAAGATTTCCAATTCTTTGTCAGAAATATCCATCAATTCTCTCGATGGCTTGACAAAACCATAAACATGCTCCGTTTCCAGCACCGGCACATAATCGGCGACGGTTATTTTGACAAAGGCATAGCAGTTCAACAGTGGTTTTTCATAGGTCCTGATCTTGCGGCTGTACTTTTTTGTGATCTTTTGGACGGGGATAAAGTAGCCTATCCCCTTTTTTTCTAAGGCCCGACCAACCATTTTCTCCGATTTATACCGCGTATGCACGGCAAACCAGCGCGGCTCAACTTCGTGGAGCTTGCCCTGGCCGGGGAATTTTTTAGTCGGTTCGGTCTTCATAGAAAGTTCTGGGTTTTGAGTCTCGCCAAAGGCGGCACTCGAAACTTTTTAAAGTCTCCAATAGGCCATCCCGATCGTGTTCCGGTCGTAAAGCCCTTTTAAATCCATCAAGATCGGGTCGTTTTTCATGATTTTCTTAAAATCATCGGGCGACATCGAAGCATATTCTTTGTGGCCGACGGCAACGACAATCGCGTCGTAATCGTCCGAAATTTTGTCCACCATCGTCAGTTGGTATTCATGGGCCATGTCATTGGGGTGCGCATGCGGGTCGGTG
>JANOQP010000886.1:0-1679 GCA_031414895.1 Saprospirales bacterium | reverse complement strand
ATATTACTTTCGGAAAAAAAGATGCTACACGAGACGAGATAGAATCTTTTGCCAAACATGCTGCCGTGTATGATGACATTATGACGCTTTCAGATGGCTTTGAAACCGTGGTAGGTGAGCGTGGCGTGACGCTTTCGGGCGGACAAAAACAACGCATCTCAATAGCTCGTGCGCTCATAAAAAAGCCCGATATTATCATCTTAGACGACTGCCTTTCTGCCGTGGACACGACGACAGAACAGACGATTTTGGGCTATTTGAACGAGGCCCTTGCCGACCGGACGGCAATAATCATCACCCACCGGATTTACGGTTTGCTCAATTTTGACAAAATCATCGTCCTCGAAAACGGCGAAATCTCGGAATCCGGAACGCACGAGGAACTGGTCTTGCGCGGCGGATATTATGCCGAAATGGTGGAGCGGCAATCGGTCGAGGCCGTTGAACCGGGGCAAAATTTGAACGGGAATGGAGGTTTGATGGGCAAAAGCGGGTTTGTTTCGGGGAATAATTGACCCGCTGGGTTACTTTTGCCAAAACAAACCTTCACATGAACAAGCTCGTTTTCGCCGCGCTCGCCGCGTTTTTGCCCCAAGTTTTTTTCGCGCAAAGCATTGACCGTCAAGTGATTGGCTCGGCCGGGATGGTCGGCAGCACAGGAAATGTAGAGATGCTTGCGACGGTCGGCGAGGTTGCCACGACCACTTTTCTGACCGGGACTTTTGAGCTCACGCAAGGTTTTCAGCAACCCGATGGGCAAACGAGCGCGGCAAACGAGGCGAAGGTTTTGGTCAATTTTTCCGTTTTCCCGAACCCGACGGCGGGCGAGCTGACCGTCGAGATTTCACCCGAAAAGGACATCGAACTGGGTCTCCAACTTTTTTCTGCCGACGGCAAACTCGTCCGCGAGCTGGAAAAAAATGGGCAATATTTTGCGGGTGAAAACCACAAGTCGTTCATTATCAACGACTTGGGTGCTGGAAATTATTTTTTGATCGCGGTCGCAAAAAATGGGCTGGTGGTCAAAACGATGGAGGTTTTTAAGATTTAAAACACAGAGGCGACGGAGGGTTTCACAGAGTTCAAAGAGTTTTCTCTGTGAAACTCTGCGAAACCCTTCGTCGCCTCTGTGTTTAAAAAAAACTCACATATGCTTCACCGAGTCCGGCACGTCATAAAATGTCGGGTGACGGTACGCTTTGTCGTCCGCCGGGTCAAAAAAGGCGGCTGCGTCCTCGGTCGAGGCATGGATCTTTGTGGATTCGACGGCCCAAATGGAGATGCCCTCCGAGCGGCGGCAATAAACGTCCCGTGCGTTTTCGATCGCCATTTGGGCATCAACGGCGTGCAGGGAGCCAACGTGTTTGTGGGCGAGGCCCTGTTTGGAGCGGAGGAAAATTTCCCAGAGCGGCCAGTTTTTCATTTTAAAGGCAAAATTTAAAGGGCAAAAGTCAAAAGTAGCGGATGGAATATTGAGGGGGTGACTTTGAGTCACCCCCTCAATGGACAAAGTTCAGGCTCGCGGTGCTGCGATTTTCTTTTTCCCCTTCGTTTTCATGGCCAATTTCACGGCCTTTTCAGCATTGACCACGCCGCCCGTGACGCAAAGTTCGGACATTACAACGAGTTCGTCGCTGCCCGGTTTTTTGACCTTTCCGGAAACGGGGGCCGAGCTTTCC
>JANOQP010000885.1:0-3207 GCA_031414895.1 Saprospirales bacterium | reverse complement strand
CACCTCGGCCTCGGCCTGCGTGAGCGTCAGTTTGGTTGCCAGCTTCGCAAATTGTTGCATCCGCCGACAGGCAAGGCGGAACCGGTTGCTCGACGGCGGTTTTGTCACGCGGCCCAGTGAATCGGTCGCCGAAAAAACGGGCAGCATCATTTCCGAGACAAAATTGGCATCCGGCCCAATCACGTCCTTCTCGACCGCCCCGACGACCGCCGCGTCGATGCCGAGCAGCTCGGCGAACGCGTCGAGGAGGAGCTGTTTTTGTGCCTTTTCAAGCGCGGTCAATTGGCCGACCGTCTCCCGGATCCGCCCGTCGGTCCGGATCGCGACGGCATTTAGGAGGAAAAAAATGTCCTTGTTATAATCGGTGAAACCGTCGAGCGCGAAAACGAGCGCGTTGTTGATCTCCAAAAAATAGGGGAGGTGCTCGGCGGGAATTTGGTCGAGCGTGTTGAGCCAACCGTCCTCTTGCAGCGCGTCGAGGAGGTCGGTCTGTTCGTCGGGTTCGAGGCCGATCTCGGACATGGCCTCCGCCGAAATTCGTGCGCGTTCGATGCCCGCCGCGATGTTTTTCAGTGCTTCAAAAAGGGTCGATTTTTCGGCATCGGGCATTTTCAGCGCGGGCGCGAAACCGGCCTTGTTCTCGTCTTTTTTGAAAAAAGAAAAGGCGGCGCAGGTCAAATTGCCTTGATGGAAAAATTCGGCGGCCAGCCCGGCGTGTACTTTTTCGGCAACGATTCGGTCGGCGACCTCGCCAAAATCCTCGGTTTTGAAAGAGAAAAACTGTTTTTTAAAATCTGCGACGGCCGTTTGCAGGGCTTTTAGAATGCCGTGCCTTTTTGGGAAAAACGCGAGGGCCAGTTCAAAATCGGTCGCCGTCGCTTTCAGGACCGCCGATTTGTTGGCGAAAAAACCGTCCTTGTCGAGGTGTCCATTGAATTTCAGGTTCTCCAAAAGTTGGGCATGTTCGCGCTCGCCGAGTTCCAAGTTTTCAAAAACACCCTCTTCCAAACGGAGCGGCTCGACCTCGAAACGGGCGGTTTGCTCGCTGATTTTTTTGAAAATGAGCGGAGAATGGGCCGAAAAATCATTGTTCAGTCCAAAAAATGGCGCGTTTTGCCGGTCGGCAAAAAAAGCGGGCTGCCGCACATCGCCCGTTTCCTCGATGATCTCATTGAAAATAAGGTTGTCGTACAACTCGCTTTTTTGCAGATCGGGGAGGCCCAATTCGTCGAGGTCGGAAAGATGGATGGCAAAACTGGCATCGGCCGTGGCCCCGGTTTCGGCAGCCCCATCGGTTTCGTCGAGCAGGTTTTTTTGAAAAATCCCAAAAAGCTGGCCCCGCAAACCGCTGAAATCCGTGTCGATCGAAAAGTTTTCGGCCTTTGCCGGAAAGGACTTTTCGTTGAGCGAGCCGTCGGGCAAAAGTTGGTTTTTGAAATGCAGGTTTCGGAACAATTTTTCGGCTGTGCGCTCCGAAATGCCGAGGCCCAAAAAGTCGTCGGCCCGAAGGTTCGCGGTGCTGGAAAACGCGTCGAACGTTTTTTGAAAAAGGGTTTCTTCGTCAAATTCCAGCAGCCGGGGCTCGCGGGGCGTGAGGCAGCCCGCGCCTTTTTGGGTGAAAAAATGGTGCATCGCTCGGGCCGTCCGGGCATCGTCGCCCGTCAAAAGTTGGTGGCCCGAAAAGGCCACGCCCGCGAACTGCTGGTTGAGGTTTTCCAAAAAAGCGAGCTGCTGGGCCTGCCAAATGGCCGCATCTTTTTCATCGCGCAAGGTGCCTGAAAGTATCTGTCGGAGGTCGTCGCCGCTGAAATCGTGCATTTTCATCCAATCGGCGACCGAAAAAAGCAATTGCACGAGCCAACGGGTGTCGGCAATATTTCCGTTTTCAAGGATATCAAAACCGTTCTGTTTCGGCTGGCTGTCCGCCGAAAAATGGTCCTCGATGAGCAGCGGGAAGGGCCGCGTTTTGCGCAGCGACGGGTCGTTGCCGAACACGCCGAGCAAGTCCAAAAGTTCTTGAGAACCGAGGTCGAGGGACTCCATCAATTTGCTCACGCGAAACAGCATCGACAGCCCCGGCAGCCCAATCGCGCCCGAAAAAAGGGTCGTGCGCCCGGTCGCGGCGGCGTTTTTTCGGAAGGAGGTGACGATGTTCGTGAGGTCGGGCCCGCTGATTTCGAGGGCCTGTTGGAGGCGGGTACGGAGGTTTTTTTGCTCTGGCGCGAGGAGGTCGCCGACCAGTTTTATTTCCTCAAAACCGTCGAACGCGGTGGCGCGAAACGACTGCCCGTTTTGCGAAAAAAAGCGGTGCTGGGCCTTCGCAAGATGCCCGTTGAAGGTGCGGTTGAACAGGTCTTGCGGCTCCTTTTCGTCGCCGAGGCCGAGCGGGTCGATGTTTTTTGCGATCAAACTGGCCGCGACATCAATGGGCAGTTCGTGTTTTTTGTGCAAAAAAAGGACGACCGCGAGCGTCCCCAACTGGTCGTGGCCGAGGGTGTTTTCACAACAGTTTCGGAGGATCAGGTCGAGGTCGGTGAACGAAATCCCCGTCCTTTTTGCCAGCCTGACGAACCTCGGGACGCGCTCGAACCAGCCGACCGGGACGGGCAACGTTTTGCCGCTGTCGGCCAGCCAAATGATCTCCGTTTCTTTCTCGTTGAGCGCGGCGCGGCCTCCAAGTTTGTGGTTCACAAAAAAGCGGTTGGCGCGGGTGCGCTCGGTCTCCCCGGTGGTGTTTTTGGCGGTTTCGCTCAAATTTTGGAACAAAAGTTCGCGCAGTTCGACGCCCGAAAGCCCGGTCGCATGGAGGAAACCTTCGACATTTATCGGCAGCGGGCCGGTCGGTTTTGCGTCGGGGCTGTAATATTTTGCGACCTCGGCATCGGGTTTTTGAGAAACAATTTCATCAAAAACGCGGTTGGAAAGCCCCAACAACTCGCGTGCGATCGCCGAATTGTCACCCTCGCCGTGGTTTTTCAAAAAAAGGCGGGACAGGTCTTCAGGGCCGATTTCGGAGATCGACAGGTAAAGTTTGGCCCGCTCGTGGGCGAGATCGAAGGGCAGGTTGAACGGGTATTTGGCCTCCGCCAAAATTTGGTACGGCTCGGCCCCGGCGTGTTTTTTCAAAATGCGGTTCACGATGTCGAGGTAAGGGGCCGCGCCGAACGTGTTTTCGTTGTTCATGACCACCTCGCGCAGGTCGGAGCG
>JANOQP010000884.1:0-1500 GCA_031414895.1 Saprospirales bacterium | reverse complement strand
TAGCCTTTGTCGCAAGCATCGCGCACCGCCATGTCGACGCATTGGTCGGTGACGGCGCCGGCGACGATCAGGTAGCGGATATTCATGTTGCGCAGCACGTAGTCGATGGCGGTCGAATTGAACACGCCGGAGGAGGATTTCGGCAGCACGATTTCATTGTCGATGGGCGCCAGCTCGCGGATCGGCCGGCCTTCGGGCAGGCCCTTCGGCACGAAGATGTTGGAGAGCCGATGATCCAGAGAAATGTCGCGGCCATCCTGGGCGAACTTGATGCGCTGTTCGAGCAGGTCTTGGTTATAGACATCGCCCTTGTTGATGCCGAGGACCTGGTTCAAAAAAGCGTTGTCGTAAATGGTGTTGCCCTTCCAAGCGATGTTCCGGAAAAAATAGCGGTTGCCCTCGGAAATATCGATGTGGATGTTCAACCCCTTTTTTTTGTCCCGCCAAATGGAGTCCTTCAAAATTTTCGCATCGCGAAAACCGAGCGAATTATAGTAGGTTATCAAGTTCACCTTGTCCTCTTCGTACTCCTTTTTGATGAGTTTCGAGCCGCTGAAAATATGCCATTTCGTTTTCGTGCCCTTCATTTTCTTGGCCAATTTCCGCTTTTTCGCATGGTCGTTGCCAGCGAAAGTGAGGTGCTGGATCTTCACTTTTTTGCCCTTCACAATGGCCACGTCGAGCTTGACGGCATTGACCGTTTTTTCGTCGGGGTACTCCTTGATCTTCACTTTTACATCCAAAAAACCTTTCTCCACATAATGCTCGCGGATGGCCTCGCTTATTTCCGATTTGCCGTTTTCGGTCACGATCGCGCCCTTCAAAAGCCGTTTATTGATGATGCCGTTGAGGTCGTCGTGCTGGCTTTTTTTCACCCCTTTAAATGCGTGGCGGGCATATCGGGGCCGCTCTTTGACCGCGATTTCGAGAAAAATGACCGTCCCTTGGGTCTTTTCTTTTAAGATTTGGACATCCGTGAAAAGTTTGATGTTCCAAAGCGCGCGCATCGCCCGCGTGATGTCCTGCCCCGGGACGCGGATCTTGTCGCCGATCTTCAGCCCCGAAATGGCGATCAGCGCGTTCGCATCCGAGAATTGCGCACCAGAGACGCGGAGGCCGCCGATCTCGAATTCCTCCGGTTTTTCGTAGCTGATGTTCGGCGGGAGCGTGTCAATTTTTTGGGAAAAAACGGGGCTTGTCGCAAGGAAAAGGATGGCCGCGAGGGCCGATATTGAAAAGGATTTTCTCATCTAATTGAAAAATTGTGTGTTGATCTTCTGGTTTTGTTTGTTTGTGAATGGACGTTGCCCAAAACGGGGCTTGGCGGGGAATAGTGGCTTTTGGCCAAGAATATTTTTGGTTTCTAAAGTTTCGACCTTTGTCTGAACTATGATTTTTATGATTGATTTGATTTTTTTGACCTTGGTTATGGAATTTATCGACCATAAAAAACCCAAAAAAATCATCGTTCAGACAACCGTCACCCAATCTGGTCGCTTG
>JANOQP010000883.1:0-13011 GCA_031414895.1 Saprospirales bacterium | reverse complement strand
GACAACGGGCTCCTCCTTCTCGCGAAAGGGAGACTTGGGTGCGACTTCAACGACGCGACTTGACGCTGCCGGCGCGGCGGGGAATTTTGCGAATTTCACTGGGATTTGCGCAAACGCAAGATTGGCCAAAAGGAGGGCGTTTATCCAGAAAAACGGTTTTTTGTCTATGAAAAAAACGAGGACAACAATGGCAAGGTGATCTATCGGAGGACAGCCGTGCTTCGGGCAAAATCGAAGGTCGTGGACAATTCCGGCAATGCCACGGGAGAGACCAAGCCCACCGAGTTCACCCGGGTTGGCGGCATCTCGATTCTGGACAACGGGATGCTCGTGCGGGAAAAACCAGAGCACGGCTGGAGCCTGGCCATGCTGAAGGCGACCCGGCTCAATGGCAACAACGTCCGCGACGGGGGCGTGGCCGTCGAGTGGAACGTCTCGCTCTTTTTGGGCAAAAAGCTGCAAAACAATGTGCCTGTGGGCTTTAAATTTGGAGCAAGCCACACCTTCGGAAGCCGGTCTGTGGACGAATATTCGGACGAAAGCGAGGATTTTAGCATAACCTCCGCCTACGTCAAAAAGGACTGGCCCATCGGTGGTGCCTTCAATATCGGCGCATTTAGTGGGCTGGCGCTTAAAGACTATTCAAATTCCAAATATAAAGAAAGGGAGGCCGCCGGGTTTTTCATGCCCGTCGGGTTTGACATCGGCGGCAACCTCGCGCCGTGGCTGCACGTGTTTTTGCGTGCAGAGGCAACCGCACCTCTCGGCAAGGGCGCGCGCGAATGGCAAGACCGGGCTAAAGGCCGCAACGGGGGCACTGCCCGGCTCGGTCTGCGGGTCTCTCTTTGATGCCTATTTTCTATTTTTTTCAACAGACATTTTTCAACGATGAACCACCACAAACATTTCGTCCACTCGTCCATCTTGGCCGGACTATTGATTTTTTCGGCCTGCAAGACCACTTACAAGAATATCCCGGTGCTTTCGGAAACGGAGTGCATCGGGTCGGGCACAAACAACAGCATGCGCGTGAAGGCATGGGGTTATGGCGACCGGGCGCTCGAAGCGCAGAAACAGGCCAAGCGCAACGCCGTCTATGACATCATTTTCAAGGGCATCAAAGCCGGGGACGTCAGTTGCGGCGGTGAACCGATTGTACCGGAAGGGCCACAAAAAAACCTCGCCTATTTCGACAATTTTTTCAAGGACGAGGGCGACTACTTGCGATTTATCGCCATAAGTGGTGAAGGGAACATACTCCCGGAAGACCGCATTCGGGTCGGCAAGAGGTATAAGGTAGGGATGTACGTCCAAGTAAATGTGGGGCAATTGAAGAAAAAACTCCAGGATGACAATCTCGCCCCAAAACTGACCGATGGGTTTTGAAAACCCGTAAAGTTTTATCAACCAACAATTCAATATCCAGATCCTGCAAAAAATGAAGCAGTCAAACTATGGGTTATTCGCCCTTCTTTTCTTTTTTTCCACTGGCCCTGAAACAGTATCGGCACAGGCAAAAAAGCCCACCGCAATGGTCGTACCGAGCAGTGCGTATATGACAAGGAAGAATTTTTTTACGGAAATCCCCATAAATGGGAAGCCTGAAAGGGTCTTTGATTATAAACGGATGTTCGAAGAGGACAGCGATGTTCGGACGGTCATCGCCAACATCAACGGGTACATGGTAAATGAGGGGTTTCCGCTGAAAGATTTGGAGGAAGTGTTGAAAGGCATTGCCACTTCGGAAGTTGAAGAGGAGGTTGTGAAGGGCAAAAACAATGACGAACTGCAGGAAACTATGCTCGATAAAGTCCAGAAAACAGCAAAAGCCGACATCCTCATTGACATCGATTTCCAAATCAAACAAAACGGCCCCGAGCGCTATATTACGCTCACCTTTAAGGGGAACGATGGTTATACCAACAAAAATGTGGCCGTTTCCACCCTTGTAGGGAAGCCGTCCATGAGCGCATCGACCGATGTCCTGCTCGTCCAGAACAACTATGCCTGCATGAGCAAACTGGTTGTCGATATCCAAAAACATTTCACCGACATACAGGCCAACGGGCGCGAGGTCAAGCTCCAGTTCAGGGTTTCAGAAAGCTCTGACGTGAACCTTGAAACCGAGTTCGACGGCATGGAGCTCAACCGTTTGATCGAAGGCTGGCTCGAAGAGGAATGTGTCCAATCGCGGTTTGGCACAACGGTGTCCACGGAAACCAAAATGGTGGTGGAACAGGTGCGCATCCCGTTAATGGACAAAACCGACAAGGCCATGGACACCAAAAAATTCATGTACATGTTCCTGGACAAGCTCAAAAAACCGCCCTTCAACCTCAATTGCCGCGTCACCACCCGTGGCCTGGGAGAGGCTTGGCTCATCATCAGCGGAGCGAAAAAATAATCGAACCGATCAGCCTTTATTCTAAAAAAAACAAGGACAATGACATTCTCAAAAGCAATTCCCGTAACGACAGCACTGGTTTTCTTGGCCTCGATGCTGTTTTCGCAAAACGACCTACCGGCCACCGCCGACCTCGAACGCGTCGCCGTCACCCCCATCGTCCCGAACGAGATCACGGACGTGCCAAACTCCTGCAAACAAATCCTCGTCGACCGGCTTCGAAAGCTCGCGAACACGCACGGGTTCGGCGGTGTGGACACCAAACGGCCGCAGTTTGTGTTGGTCGCCCGCCCACAGGTGGTTGAAAAGGACATCACCGCTACGGCGCCCGCCCTCATTAAAATCGAGGTCGAAACCACCATCTATCTCGCCGATTACCAGACGAAAACGGTTTTTGCAACCACCTCGGTCAGCACGACTGGCCTCGGGAAAACGGATATCGAGGCGTACAACGAGGCTTTCCGAGCCTTCAAGGCCAATTCCCCGGAACTGTCCGAGTTCATGAATACTGGGCGCAGCGGATTGATTTCCTTTTACAACAGCCGCTGCGATTTCATTTTGGGCAAGGCCGATATGCTCAACGGCACGGGTCAGTCCGACGAGGCGCTCTCCATGCTTTTCGGAATCCCGGAGGTTTGCAAGTCTTGTTTTGAAAAGGCGGCGGCCAAGACACCGATTATCTATCAGGCATCTTTGGAGCGCAACTGCAAGGCTTTAGTGCAAAACGCCCGGTCGAAATGGGCGGCGCGCCCAAACCGTTCCGGGGCCGAAGCCGCTTCCGCAATGCTCGCCTTCATCCCCGCTGACACAAAATGTGCTGCCGAGGGCGACCAATTGCTTGCCGAGATCCAGCAAAAAATGCTCGAACTGGAAAAATGGGACCGCAAAGTTTATACCGACAAGCGGGAAATGGAAATGAAATACCTCGAAGCCGTTCGCGACATCGGCGTGGCATGGGCCGAAAACCGGCCTGATAATGTCGTGGTGTTTGAGGGGTGGCTTTGGTAAGCGGCCATTCAAAAATCTTATTGAAAAATCAATTTGCAAATGTCGCATCAAAGCCAACCGGACCCCTTTTCGGAGCATCTTCGAAACCAGTTTTCGTCTCCCGACGTAACAAAACCAGAAAAAACAGGCCAATCAAGGAAGTATTTGGCCATTGGGCTAACTGTTTTCGTCGCGCTACTGACCGCGCTCATCCTATGGAAAACGGGGGCAATTGGCCGTATTGCCACCAGTGGAACAGGAAATTCGGCGCCGTCCACGCTCTCCCAAAACGATGCCATCCAATGGATAAAAGACCGCTATTACGCCACGACAAGCAGGAAGGGTTTGTCTTCGGACAAATATGAATGGGACGGGGAGGCGGAGAAAATGGGCGGGCGCATCCCGCGAAAATCGGGCGGCCCGGCCATCGAGTTCATCCATAAAAAGGGCGATGTGAAAATGGTCATCGTGGACGATTGGCTCGGCGACGGCGGTTCTCATACAGAATACTGTTTTGAGAACGGGAAGCCCTACTTTATCTACGATAGGCATGATATGCAGACGTTTTCAGAAGAGTCCACGAGCGAATACCGCCACTATATCTACAACAACCAATTGATCCAGTGCAAGGACGGGCAGACAGTCGTGCCCTGCAAACAGGCGGATTATTTGGGGCTGGTGGGCGATGCGCAAAGGGCGAAGGATTTGTTTCCGGGAAATTAAAACCAATATCCGGTCACCTCCCACGCGGGACAATCACCAAAATAAATCCGCCTCGATTTTTGGCGAATAAATGCTCGATCAATTTCAAACAATTTAAATTAAAAAAACTCAACAATGGCAGAATCAATAACAGAAAAAATGCGAAAAATGGTTGGCAATACCAGCCATAAATCATGCTGCAATTCCTATTGCGAAGGGTACAAGAAAAAAACCAAGACAGAGCACATCTTCATTGAGATCAGTGGCTGGTTATCCAATAAATGGGGATGGCGGTGCATGGATTGCGATAGATTTACACAGGTTCAATCTTCCTAATCGCTCCGCTTGACCCAACCCAAGGAAATTGCTTTTCCCGAAACGAGCGGATCAATTCAAAAAATTCACCATCAATCTTGATATTATGCAATACAGAGTCATCCCTTTCACCGCGCAAGTTTCCCAAAAGGACAGCAATGCGGTCGTCGCAAAACAGCTTGAATCGCTCATCAATGCAGGAGCCGCAGAGGGTTGGCAATTCCTCCGAATGGAGACTGTCGAGACCAACGTGGCACCAAGCTCCGGGTGTTTTGGCATCGGTGGCAACGCGGGGTTTAAAGTGTTTGTCAGGTTGCTGATTTTTCAAAGGCCATGAAGCAATTATTGCTCCTATCCATAAGGGCCTATTGGTTGCTCGTGCCAGCCTTTTTGAGGCGGAGGTGCCTGTTTCGCGAAAGCTGTTCACGCCTTGTTTTTCGCGAGGCAAAAGCGAACGGCTTTGGGGCCGGCTGGACGGCCTTCCGAAAACGCCACCAAACATGCAGACCCGGTTTTTGTGTGTACGAGCTGCCGGACGGCAAAAGGATGGTCTTGCTTGCAAATGGAGAATCGGAAGTGATTGAAAATTTTAACCCAATTGTTTTTGGGCAATAAAAAAATCGAAATATGGCAAACAACCCGTTTTTAGAACCTTGGCAATACCATGCCTTGCCAAATGGCCAAAACCCGTTTTTGGAGCCCTTTGCGCCTGTTGTGCTTTCCCGGGGCGCAAACCCTTTTCTGGAAACAACGCCCAGCAACCCGCCCGTGGTTGCACCGATGCCGGCAATTCCCGCAGTGTTGCCCGTGGATGAGACAAGTGCTTTTCAGGCCGAAGCCCCATCGGCCCCGGCATCGACCAAAATCGATTTACAAAAACATCGTGCCAGGCCCCAACCTACGAATTTCGGAGAAAATATCGTTGAAAATGAAATCATTGCCCCCCCAATAGCGGCAACGCCTGCGCCAAATAGTGTCGGGCACCCTTTTTCAGTCAATGGCAAATGGATTTTGGGCTTTGGCCTGTTCGCCGTCGCAGTTGCGGCCGTTTGGTGGCTGATTAAACCCGACCCCCTCGCCGATGGGGAAGCGGCGGCCCAAAAATTCTGCGCCTGCCACATTTCCCAAAACGAACAGAGCATCAAAGATGGTCGGGAATTCCTGCGCACGTTCGATGGGCAACGTTTTAAGACCCGTCAAGAAGCGATGGCCAAGCTCGACAATCCCGGTTCGAGGGCCACTTTTGATGCTTGCCAAAATGACGCACAATCTTTTTATGACAAAAAAAAGGCGCAGTACACGGCCCATTCTGACAAAGAAGCCAAGTTCGAGCAAGCCTTTGGGCAACGAAGCGGTTTTTGCGAAGCTGCCAACAACAGCGAGGTGCGACGGGTGAATGACGATATCGAGGCCAAATTGGCCGGGCTTGCCGAACCGAATAGACCTACTTTCAATGCTGAATCAATCAGGTACGTCGGGCAGGTCGGCGGCGAGCAGGTTGACATGACCCTGACCGAAAGCAACCAAGAAATCGGCTGCACGGGGGGCGGCATGACCTATTCGGGCAGCTATTTTTATACAAAAAGGGGCAATCAATGGCAAATCAGCCTCAAGGGCTACAACTGCGCCGGGAATTTTCAATTGGACGAATTTTTCAACGGCAAAAAAACAGGCCACTTTGACGGCCAAGAAAACCAAAACAACACCGTTTTGGGCACATGGAAATCGGATTCCAAACAACTCCCTTTTAGCTTGCGCGAAGTTTCTGCCGATTATGTGAACCCTGCGCCCGCCTCCGTTTCGACCCTTTTTTCCAAAAAAGAAAGCCTCCGCGTCCGCGCCACACCCGACCTCAACGGCGAGATCGTCGCAGCATTGGCCCTCGGCGAACAGGTCTCCTTTTCGGGCGAGCAAACAAATTTTCAGACTGTCGTGCAACTTGCCGAGGGTAATTGTTCCGGCCCTTGGCTAAAAGTCGTGACCGCTGCCGGAAAAACGGGATGGGTCCACAAATGCGGTCTGGGCGACCAAAGACCGAGCCAGCCAGCCCAGCAAAATTACCAAGCTCCGAGCACGGCCGGTTCGACCCGGGCCGTCATCTTTGACGAGGACGGTTATACAAACGTGCGCAATGGGCCGTCCGACCAATCGAGCGTTGTGACCCGCATCGGTCGCGACCAAGAATTTACGGTCGTCACGACCTCCGGCTCTTGGTGGCAAGTGCGGCTCGACAACGGCCAGTCTGGCTATATGCACTGCAGCCGGGTCTGGTTGAAATCCGGGTTTCCGGGCCGGTGGCCTTTGACCTCGCAGCGGTTTTTGGCAAAAAGCGACCTCGCGGGGCTCAACAGCGAACAATTGCGGCTGATGCGAAACGAGGTTTTTGCGCGGTATGGATACATTTTCAAATCGGACGACTTGCGCCAGCATTTTTCGGGGCAAAATTGGTATTCGTCAAAATACGAAAACGTGGACGACCGGATGAACGCCATCGAAAAGGAGAATGTCAAGTTCATCAAACGGTTCGAATGATACAAACTTGGTTGTTCATCGGCCTTTGCCTCGTTGGGGCTACCTGTTGTCAGCAGACGGAAACACCCGGTTTGGTGGGCAATACGGGCGTTTTAAAGCCCCCTGCCCCACCCGATTCGATTCCCGACGGTCTACGAAAACTCTTGCGGGCGTATCCCGATTTTTTGGTGGGCGCAACCGCCGACAGCCTCTTTTGGAACGACGGCGAACGGATGCTTTACGATGATGGGCGAGAAAAAACAGGTTTGCAAAAACTCGAAAGCCCCGATTTGGAGGATCAAATGAGCCAGTCATACCCAAAGAACGGCGGCACAAACCCGCCCGAAAACGACGCAGGCCGGATTCGTTCCGAGCTTTTTTTCAAAAAAATGTACGGGCAGACCAAACAGGCGGTGGAAGCCAATTTGACAGAAATCCGCTGGCTGCCCAACCGTTCGGACACGCGTCTCCGGGTAACCAACATCAACGGCGTGGCCGAAAAACTGCAAGCCATTTCCAATGAACTGGACAGCTTGCCGGAGCTTTTGAAATATTTGGAAAAACCGGGCGGCACGTTCGTCTGGCGGAACATCCGGGGCACGGCGCGGCTCAGCAACCACAGTTTTGGGAATGCGGTGGACATCAATGTAGGCCAATCCGATTACTGGCAATGGGCCTGCAACTGCACCGAGGAAGCCGTTTTTCCGGCCTACAAAAATCGCATCCCGCGCCAAATTGTGGCTATTTTCGAAAAGTACGGGTTTATCTGGGGCGGCAATTGGCGGCACTTCGACACGATGCACTTCGAGTACCGGCCAGAATTATTGTAATTGGGTAGATTATGTATGTTTTTTTTGTGAAATTATGTAAATGTAATTATGATGGCAGGTTTATATTGCAGCCTCAAAAGAAAAATTTTCAAGAACCATGAGCAACCCTAGTAGTGTCTTTATCATGTACGCCCGTGAGGATGCAGATATGAAGAATGAACTAAAGGCGCACTTTCGGCCAGCCATTGTCAGCGGTCTCTTGAGGTTACATCATGATGCTGAAATTCCAGCCGGCGAACATTGGGAAAAATCAATCCAAGTCCAGATAACCAATGCCGATATCATTCTTTTTCTATGCAGTTCATCCTTTCTTGATAGTGATTTTATTCGGGACATTGAACTTCCCCTCGCGCTTAAACGACATGAGGAAGGCAAGTTCGTGATTCCTGTAATTCTGCGCCCGTGCGACTGGGAACTGGAGCTAGGGCATTTAATGGCCCTTCCAAAAGGAGCGTCACCTGTTTCCACATGGCCGAACATGGATGAGGCATATAACGATATTGTAGAGGGAGTCAAGGCGCTTCACATGGAAATACTCGACCAAAAAGCATCCGTTTATTTTCAGGAGCAATCGCAAGAAGAAATTATTGAAAACGGAGACCCCACATTGAGTGCTATAAACCATTGGTCAGGAATTTTTAAATGGTTGGATAAAGGTGAGGCAGAGGCGCAATTTCCAGAAAAACGAGCTGAGATAGCTGTAGCTCGGGAAAAATTCAGGAATGCCTTGGGAGAACACAATTCAATCAATCAGTTTGAGAGCAAAATCAAGTCTATAAAACTCGACATAGAACATGGGAAGTGGGTGAACGCCATCCAAGATACGCAAGCGTTCGACCATCGGGATACCGATTGCCTGACTTATTACCCAAAGGGGAAAATTGATTTAGCCGAGCTGAAAAGCATATGCGATAGAAAAAAATCAGAATATCTGGCCGCATTCCACCCATACCATGACAAAGCGATTGAGCTATATAACAATGAGCAATGGGGACAAGCGCGGTTGGCTTTTCTCGAAATTCTACAACTACCCGTAAGAATATTGAATGATTCAGAGAGGAAATGGATAAATGAAGAATTAAAAGAAAAATTCAATACATTTATTAACAATTGCCTGGCCAAAATGAACGAGCCAGCACAAGTTGAGCCAAAACCTACACCGGTAGTTGTCATTGCCCCCCCGTCAGTTCCGATTGAAATAAATAAAGATACGCTCAAGAAACGTTTTTTGGAAAGCTTGGTATTTAGCACCATAATAGCCTTATTATTAGTATTCCCGAAAATCCGATTGGAGGCTTGGGCAAGAAACATATTGCGCCCTGAACCGCCTCCCAAAGAAAGGAATATTGAAGCTCTCCTTCTCGAGGTTAAAGCCGGAATGGTTGAAATTGAGCATGGAACTTTTATAATGGGTGATGTTCTAAACGAAGGCAATATGGATGAACGACCCCAACACGCTGTCAAGATAAAGGACTTTTCTCTTTCCAAACACGAGGTTAGCCAAGAACTTTGGAAAGTGGTTATGAAAAGCCTTCCTCCGGACCAACCAATTGATGACTTGAGCGCACCGGTTGTAAATGTAAGCTGGAATATGGTGCAGCAATTCATCCAGACTCTAAATCAACTTCCGTACAGTCCGGGTGGCTATCGCTTACCAAGTGAAGCTGAATGGGAGTATGCCGCCCGGGAAGGAGGCCGAAGTATCCGGTTTGGAAATGGAAAAGATACTGCGACCATTGAGGACATGAACTTTGATTGCCGAACCGAATGCAAAAAGCCATATTCGATAGCAAATGATAATATATCCCAAAAGATTCATTTAAGGAAGGGAAAAGAAAACGCACTTGGCCTTTGCAATATGGCCGGAAATGTAAATGAGTGGTGTCAAGATAGTCATGAATCATATAGCCGCACGCCTTGTGATGGCACCGCTTGCAATGAATCATCAAGTCCGGGTGGATTTAAAGTATATCGTGGCGGCTCTTGGTGGCTGGACGCTTTTCATAGCAGGGCTTGCAAGCGCAATAAAGGTGATGCAAACACGCCTTATAAGGACGTTGGTTTCAGGCTTGCTCAAAATTGATCAATTCAAACAACACCTTGACTATATACCCAAACCCTTACATTCAGCATGTACAGATTCCAAACTTTACTTATTAGCTCCCTTTTTTTATCAAGCCTTGCTTGCAATAACGACCCCCGCAATTCCCACAGATCAAAAGGCTACACCCCCATCACCATCATCGCCACCAAGCTCGAACGCCACCAACCCAACCCGAACAGAAAGGCCCTTCGCGTCCCCTGCCGGCGCACCGAGGGTTATTATCCGGGCTACCTGAAAAGCCTCCCGTTCAATTTTTATGAACCGAAAAAAGGAGACCAAGTGCGCCCGCTCATCATTTTCCTGCACGAGGGCGCGTTCGTGGCCGGCGACCAAAATGACTATTTGACGAACCAGTTTTGCACCGATTTTGCCCGGCTCGGCTATGCGACGGCGGCCATTGAATATACCAAGGTCACAGATTTCGGCAGTTTCAAGAGCCTTGCCCTGCCCGCCCAGTATGTCAAGAACAAGATCTATGAAGCATTCAGGGACGCGCAATCTGCCGTCCGGTATTTTAAGGAAAACGCGGCCAAATACAATATCGACCCCGACCGGGTCTTTGTTTCCGGGTTCAGCGCGGGCGCCATTTTGTC
Source organism: Saprospirales bacterium (assembly GCA_031414895.1). Taxonomy (GTDB): domain Bacteria; phylum Bacteroidota; class Bacteroidia; order Chitinophagales; family Saprospiraceae; genus JANOQP01. The sequence continues at coordinate 2,565 of JANOQP010000883.1, read as the reverse complement.
GCTGCAATGCGCTTTTTTGGACGCGGACGAGGCTGCCGGTTTTTTCAAAAACGAGATGCCCTTCGAGCGCGAAAAACTGGCCGGCATCGTGGCCATCAGCGGCGGCATGTTCGACCTCGGCCATATGAACGATGAGGAAAACCCGCCGCTTTTGCTCATGCACGGCTCGGACGACGACATGGTCCCGTTCGACAACGGGCAGCCGTTGGCGCGGTATCGGCACGACATAAACATTGACCTGCCCGGTTTTTTGTTGTCCATCGGTATTTCCCAACGGCAACCGGACGGATCATCGGTCGAAAACAGGATATCCGCCCCAAAAATGAGCCTTTACATACCCGAATGGATGCCAGCCGCCCTGATAAACAGCCTCACCGACCCGATACATGGCGGAAAGGATATTTACACCCGGGTCTTTGACGACTGCACGTTCATCCCCATCAAAAACGGCAACCATACTTTCATGATGACCCCAAAAACAGGGGAACTAAATGCCTATTATTATGAAATATCAAAGGCAATGGATGTATTTTTCGCCGAAAACAGCCAAGTCCCGCGCCCGGCCAGAAAAACCAACCAATGCGTCGGGATCGACCCCACTAAAACCGCAAAAAGCCGTTGATTGCCCTTTTGCCTTTCTCTAAATTACTGGATATGCACCATTTTATGAAAGCGAAATTTCCCTTTTTCCCATTGTTGTTCGTAGCGACCGTTTTTTGTGGGTGCGGCCCCGACCATGCCGCTAATTTGAAAAAGAACATCAACCAGTCCCTTAAAGAGGATGCCGCCCTTTCGGCGGATGAGTGGGACAAGCTCACCGCTTATGTCGAGGCCGAAAAGAACAGCAGCGACGGAAACCGCCAAGCGGCCGTTGCCGCATTTTTCAAGGATGGCAAATTGGACTGCGAAGCGTTGAGCGCATTCGTCAAAGGCTGCAAACCGTGCAAGGAGATAAGCGTTGAAACCCGCAATTGCAGCGGCGGCGGTTCTGACAAAAAACCGGTCATCAATGTCTTTCTCGAAAACTCGGCGAGCGTCGACGGCTATGTGCGGGGCAACACGGAATTTAAAAACGCCATGTACAATTTGCTGGTCGATGCCAAATTCTCAAAACCGGCAAGTTTGAACCTTTTTTACCTCAACAAGGACACCATCCGTTGGAAGGCGAATGCAGAGCAGGTTGACATCGAGGATTATGTCCAAAAACTCGAACCCTCTCAATTTCGGACGCGCGGCGGCGACCGCAGCACCTCCGATCTGAGCGAGGTTTTGCGGAAGGTTGCCCGCAACGTCGATACCGATACGCTTTGCTTTCTTATCTCGGACTGCCTGTTTTCGCGGGGCAACGACCGGACTTCCGGTTATTTGGTCCACCAAAGCACGGGGGTGAGCGTCACGTTCCGCGAACTCGTCGAGCGGGGCGACTATGGTGCGCTTCTGTTCCGCCTGAAATCGCGGTTCAGCAGCTCAAAAACAGAGAGCGTCTGGTTTTACGACATGAACGACGGCAGGCACCGGCTCGACGATGCGGCCAAACGCCCCTATTTCCTTTGGGTCATCGGCGAGGAAAAAGACCTGAACCAGCTCGAAAAAGACATCGATTTCGCCCGCATCAAGGGCGGCATCGAAAACCGCCTCCGCTTTTCAAAGTTCAAAAAGGACGACAACCGGTTTTTTACCGTCCTGCCCCAAACAGGAAAGGCGGGGTCGTTCCGCTGCGGAAGGGAAAACCCCGATTGGGTGCGCACGATTGAGGAGGCCAAGCGCGAAACACGCGGAAATGACAATGGACAGTTCCGTTTTACCATCCTCGTGGATGCCAACGGCCTGCCCGCCGACGAGGCGTATTGGCTCAACAAGGCCCACTTTTCGGTCAAGCCGAGCAATTTTGAGGTGATCGACATCCATCCCGCAAGCGACGAGACAATCGACAAAAAAGACAAAAAAGCACTCGACGGTCATCCAAATGCCTACCTCATCACCATCGGCGCGACGGGCAGCGGCCATGTCCCACAGGGGCCGATCGAACTGACCTTCTATCGCGGGCTGCCCAATTGGGTGGAGCAGTTTTCATCGGAGGACGATACCCAGATCGATACCGACAAAACACAATTGGACAAATCCTTCGGACTAAAATACCTTGTGGAAGGCGCGTTCGATGCCTTTTACCCCAAGAATCAAGACTTTTTCACGCTAAAACTCAAAATTGATTGACCTATGCCCAAGTTCATTTTCACCCTGCTCGGCCTCGGCGCGACGATTGCCTTCGGTTTCTTCTACACCGGCATCATCGAGTTCTGTTATTACGATTCGGCCTTTTCGTCCGCCCTCTACGACAACGGCCTTTACCTGCCAACCAGCCTCGCCAATATCGGCTTTGCATGGGCCGTGGCGGGGCTTTTTTATTATGTGCTCAATTCGGTCCGCTTCAACCGTTGGTGGCATTGGCTGCTGATCGGACTGCTCTCGCTCGGCGCGACGGCACTTTTTAGCATCTATTATACGGAGATGCAATTGGACGGGCTTGGCGAAGGGCCTTTTGAGATGAACAATTACGCCAATTTT
>JANOQP010000882.1:0-5718 GCA_031414895.1 Saprospirales bacterium | reverse complement strand
AATAGAAAAACCCGGCCGCGCGGCAACCGGGTTTTTCTGGCCTTCGGCCAATTGGCGACTGGAAGGGACGATGGGCGGGTTTGGTTCGACGAAAAAGGGGCAAACTTTTCCCATCGGGTCATTTACCTTTGTAGAAAATATTGCAGATGACAACAGTCCTAAAAATAAATGCGTCCGATTTGAGCCATGCCTTCGTGGACGGCCTCAAAGAAAAGTTTGGACGGGCGAAACTCGAAATCCGGGTCGAAGCCCCGCCGGATGCTGCCGAGGAACTGTCGGAAACCGAATTTTGGCGGTTGATCGCCCTCCTCGATTGGACAGAAGCGGAATACAATGACCGCGTGTTGGAGCCGCTCGTGAATGCGCTATCGCAAGGGCCGGTTGCCCGAATTTATCTTTTTTTGGATCGGCTTTCCGAAAAATTGTACCAATTGGACACGGCCGACCATGCAAAACCATTGCGGGACAGTGACGAGGGCGGCTTTCTCTCTGCCGACGAATTTTTGTACGCCCGGTGCTGCGTGGTCGCAAATGGCCGGGCTTTTTTTGAAAAAGTGCTGAAAAACCCGGGCGAATTTCCAACCGAGGTCACGTTTGAAAGCCTCCTTTATGTGGCCAGTTCGGCTTTTTTGCGCAAAACGGGCAAAGCAATGGTCGCGCTGCCCGCCTTCAACTTTGAAACCGGCAGTAACCAAGCCGGCTGGCAATAAAACCTCCCGACCGTGGGTGGTTGCGGTATTTTGGCATCATCTTGATGAGCGGCATCAAGTCGCGGGTGCTTGCCAAAAAACTGGAGCAAGGCCATATCGATGCTTATTTTGAGGAAAACGGGGCACTTCCGAGGGGGAATCCGGAGCGGCGCGAGTCGAAGTTTGATGGGGATTTTTCGGAATGAGGTTTATTCCTTTTGTTCTTTGAGCCAGAAGCGGGCCTTCGCCATTTCGAGGCAAGTGATGCCGGCGGCTTCGAGGGCGTCCCAGTCGGCTTCGAGGGTCTTTCGGGCGGCGGGTTTGTCTTCTTCTTTTGAGAGATATTCGGTGTAGATGGCTTGGGCTTTGGGCCAGTCGTTTTGGAAGAGTTGGGCGTGGGCGAGGTTGGTGCGGATGAAGTTTTGGCTTTCATCGAGGCAAAGGGCATGCTCCGAAGCGGATTCTGCCTCTATGTAATTGCCCAAAAAAGGTAACTCCATGCAGGGTTGCCCAAAGCAGTCAAACACCAAAATTGCTGGCCGCCGTTGCCAAATCGGCCTCAAATTGGGCCGGGTCTTTTTTTGCAAGCCGCTCAAATTTGTCCAAAGAACACAGGTACATGGTTTCAGCCTCCGCGTTCCTTGATTCTTCCGAATAGAAATCCGCCAAATTCAACTCCAATCGTGCCATTTCTGGCTCAAACCGGTCGGGGTCGCTCGCCACAAGTCGAGAGTTGGTCGATGTTTTTCATTAGAGGGGGTATTGGTTAAAGATTTCGCCCAAAAATGCCGCGCCCCCGCTCACTTTTTCAGCCACGCCCGCGCCTCTTTTATCCCCGGGCAGGTCACGCCCGCCGCTTCCAGCCCGTCCCATTCGATGGCGAGTGCGGCCTTTGCAGCGGCGGGCCCTTTTTCTTTTGAAAAGTATTCCGTGTATGTCGCCTCCGCCCCTTTCAGGTCGCCGCCCAAAAGCTGCGCATGGCCATGGTTGCGCCGCGCCGCGTTGAACTTGGCATCCACCTTTTGCGCCGCCCCGGCCGCCTCGGCGAACTTCCCGCCCAAGATGCACAACCGGGCAAGCGTGTCGAGGCCCCGCACGGCCTGCCCAATAAAGGAACTGTCGATGCCGCCCAGCGCGGCGAACCCCTCGGCCCGCGACCGTTGGAGGGCGATGGCCTCCCCAAATTCGCGGTGCGCCGTCAGGGAGTCGCGCACCTGTTGCGTTTTCATGTGGAGGTGCCCAAGTTCGCCAAGTATGTGCCGTTGCCCGCCCAGCACCCCCTCTTGGAGGATGGACATTGCGCGCTCGTATTGTGCTTTTGAGGCGCGGCCATCGCCTTTTGACAAAAGCAGTTCGCCGTGGACATAAATCGACCTCGCCAGCCAAAGGTTGAGCTGGCCGGGGCTGGTTTTCGCCAGCCGTTCAAAGATGGCGGACGAGCGGAGCACCGTTTTTTCGGCCTCTGGCAGCTTGTTGACCGAGCCATAGAAACTGCCAAGGTCGAGCGCCGTCATGGCGAGGTACTGCTCAAACTGCGCCGGGCTGGCCGCCGCCAGCCGCTCATCGAGGCCAATGGCCATCAGGTACATCCGCTCGGCATCATCGTTCCTTTTCATGGCATTGTAGAGGTTGGCGAGCGAGCTGGCCGTATTCGAGAGGCCGGACTCGAAGCTGGCGGGGTTGATCCGGGCGCGCCGTTCGCCAATCTCGAGGGCGCGGAGCAGCTGTTTTTCGGCATCCGCCGACCTGCCCATTTTTGGGTAAAGGTCGCCCAATGCGTTCGCGGCACCGATTACCCCCAGTTCGAAGCGGATGGGGTTGTCCTTGGCGAGCTTTTCATAAATTTCGAGCGCCCGCAACTGCGCCTTTTCCGCCTCGGGCAGTTTTTGCACAATTTTGTAGAGCGTCCCCAGGTTGAGCGCGGTCGTCGCCAATGGTCGCTCGTATTCCGCCGGGTTGGCCTTCGCCGCCCGGTCATAGATTTCGTAGGCCCGCGACAGCAGTTTTTCGGCCTCCCCCATCCGCTGGAGGTTGGCGTAAAGGCTGCCAAGGTTGACGGCCACCGCCCCAACCCTTGGTTCAAAACGCGCGGAATCGGCCTTCGCCAGCCGCTCGAAGACCTCCATGCTCCGCAAATATGCCTTTTCGGCCTCCGGCATCCGCTGGACGGTGGCGTAATAAAGGGCCAGTGCCCCGACCGATTCCCCGAGGTCTGGCTCGGCCTGCGCGGGGGCCGTTTTGGCCAGCCGGTCGAGGGTTTCGACCGAGGCGAGGTGGATTTTTTCGGCCTCCGGCATTCGGCGGGCGGCCATGTAATAATTGCCCAAAATGGTGCCGAACCGCGCCGCCTCCATTTCGGGCAGCGGCAGTTTCATGGCCCGCTCGGCATACTCGACGGCCAGCGCCGTTTGGTTGTCGGCAGAGAGGATGGCGGTGAAATCTATGATTTCCGCTGCAGATTCGGCATAGAGGAGCGACTGGTCAAAGTAGATTTTGGCCGAATCGTAGCGTAGCGCGTCGGCATAATCGGTCGCTTTCAACCGGGCCTTGAGCGCGAACTCGTCCGCCTTTATCCGCAAAAGGCTGTCCGTCCGGTGCAGCTTTTCCTGTTGGCGGGCCTTTTCGGCGAGGAGCGCGTCGCCCTCGGTTTTCATCTCGCTGGCTTTCAAAACCATGTCGGCCTCGCGGATCTTACCTTCCTCGAAAAACTGTTTCGCCAGCCGCAGCCGCTCCGAGTTTATCTTCAATGTCGAAAAGGTCTCCGCCAGCCGGATGACATCCTCGCGGAACCGCTTCTCGACCTTCGCCACCGAATCGCGCACGGCATTGAGCGCGACCAGTTCCGAGCGGCAGCCGTCGCGATACTCGGCGGGGAGGTTGTCCTTCGCCATTTTTTCGCAGGTCGCGGCTTTTTGGGCGATGTCGGCCTCGTACTTGTCCATCACTTTTTTCAGTTCGGAATACTCCGGCGACTTGCCAAAAATCTGGGTCGTGTTGATGGTGTTGCCGGTGCCGGTGACGATGAGGCCGACCTTGGCATCGCCCGAAATATTGTATTGGGCAGGTGTTTGCGCCAGCAGATGGGAAACAAAAATAGCCGCAAAAAGCAGGGTGAAAAAGGAGAGAATAGCTGTTTTCATCGTTCAAAAATCTTGTTTGATGTCAATTTTGTTGCTGTCGCCAGTGATGATCGTCCCGGCCTTGCCATGGTCCTTGATGGTGATATTTGTCTGGTTTTTGGGCGGTTTGCCGGGAGAAATAGCGGGCAGCCCGGCAGGTTTTTCGGAAGGTTTTGCAGGCTCGGCGACGGGCTCGGCGGCAGGTTTTTCGGCGGGCGCAACGATGGGCGCAATGATGGTGGCCGGTTCTTTTTTGTTGAAAAAATCGCGCAGCGAATACCCCGCAATTGCGGCCACGGCGGCCAAAATGCCGAGCCACATGGCCAGTTTCCCAAAATCAAATTTCTTTTTTTCTGAAAAAACAACCCCCGACGGGATGGATTCAAGCCCCTCGGCTGTCCAATTTTCGGGCAATTTGTTCGCGGTTTCCTGTATCGCGTAGCCGATCTTGTTTTTTTCCAATAAAAAATCCGCGGCCCCGACGATGCCCCGGCCACGGTCGGCCAACAGGTTTTGGAGGCGGCCCGATTGCAGCCCGGTTTCGAGGGAAAGGTTGTTGTCGCCGTGCTTTTCGGCCAAAAATTTCAGCCCGGCCACCGCCCGCGCGAGTTCGCCCGATTCGAGCCAAAGGAGGAGGTCTGTTTTGCTTTCATATCCGACGTAGGTTTTTCGGAGCAATGTAAGCGAGGATTTCAACACACGAAGTTGAACATTCCTTCTGTATTTTCCGGGGCAAAAACAATTTTCACACCAGCCGGATCACCTCCCCGTTAAACTCCACCCGGTCGCCGGGCCGCACTTTCAGCCTTTTGCGAAAATCGACCTCGCCGTTGTATTTTACCATGCCCTCCATGACGACCATTTGCGCCTCGCCGCCGGAGCCGACGAGGTTGAGGGCCTTCAACAATTGGATCATCTTGATATGGTCGCCGACCACTTTGAACTCTGTCATTTTCTTGAAAATTTGTTTGCTTTTGTAGTGTTGTGAATGAGAAACAGGCCCCGTTTTTACCGTCGCACCATCGGATTTTATTATTTACGAAATACGATTTACGAAATACGACTTATGATTTTGCTGTCGTGCTGTCGACCCAATTTGCAGCATTCCGGGAGCGCGAAAAATCAGATATCGTATCTCGTAAATCGTATTTCGTAAATAAAAAAAATCCGGTAGTGCAACAGCAATTTGCCTCAAAACGGCGGCACAAAATCGCCTTTCGGCTTGCTTTTCGGGGCTGTTTTGCGCGTGTTCTCCACCGGTTCGGATGCTTTTTCGACGGGTTCGGGCGCGTCCAAAACCTCGCCGCTGTTTTGGTAGGCGACGGCCACTTTCCAACCCTTGCCCATGTTTTGCATCACCGGGCCGAGAAAATCGGTCATCAGCGACTCTGCTTTTACCTTTGATTTGTCCAAAACCCCGTCGTCAATGGCCTGTTGCCGGAACTCTTTTCGGAGCGATTCGAACATCTTGTTCATGTCGTCGCCCTTGATCCCGGAGAACCAGCCGACATCTATTTTGTCGATCTTTGGATAGACCTCGTGGCTCGTGATCCGCGGCTGCGGGAGGGTGACGATGACCAGTTTTCGTTTCGCATCGGCCCGCACGTCGAAATATTGGTCGAGCTTGAAGCCGGCTTTCAAAACCGAGATCGCCGTGATCTCAACGTCTGTTTCGGAGACCGAAAAACCGAGGATCTTGTACTGCATTTGGCGGTTGATGCCCTTTCGGTCGCTCTGTTCGTAGGTGGCCAGTTCGGCAATTTCACGACTGATCTTTTCCTTCAAAAGCCCTTTCGAGGCCGAAAAATCATAGATCGCGGCGATCTCGGTTTTGAAAGCCGGCTTCAAGCTCGACCAATATTTCGACGTGCGGGCCGATGCGAAACGAAAACTGGTCATCGTCACCCTCC
>JANOQP010000881.1:0-2694 GCA_031414895.1 Saprospirales bacterium | reverse complement strand
GTCACCGCCAATCCGCTGCCGCCGTGCCTGATCACCGGGGGGAACACGATTTGCAACGGCCAATCCATCCAGCTTTGCGCCGCCGGAACGGGGACTTTTTTGTGGAACACGGGCTCGATTTCAAATTGTATCATGGTCACTTTGCCCGGGACTTATTCTGTTACGATCACAGAAGTGAATGGCTGCACCAGTTTTTGCAGTCAAATCGTCACCGCCAATCCGCTGCCGAACTGCCTGATCATTGGCGACAATTTGCTCTGCACCGGGCAGCCGATCCAAATTTGTGTCGCCGCTGGTTCGGGGACGTATTTGTGGAGCACGGGCGCGACCACCAATTGCATCACCGTCAGTTTGCCGGGGACTTATGGGGTCACGGTGACGGGTGCGAACGGCTGCACGAGCATGTGCACAAAAACCATTATTGGCGACAATGTGCCGCCGCAGATTTTCTGCCCGGCCAATGTGTCGATAGAATGCGGTGCGGTCTTTTTGCCGCCAAACACGGGCAACCCGACGGCGACCGACAATTGCACAACGTCGCCGACCATCGTGTTTGTTGATCAGATCACGCCCGGTCCCTGCCCCCAAAACAGCACCATCACCCGCATTTTCACCGCGACGGACGCGAACGGGAACACGGCGAGCTGTTCGCAAACCATCACCATCCGCGACCTGGCGCCGCCTGTTTTGACCTGCCCGCCGAATGCGACGCTGGAATGCAGCGCAAACAATTTGCCCCCGATCACGGGCATCCCGACGGTTGCCGACAATTGCGCGATCTTGCCGACGGTCGTCTTTTTGGACCAAACATTGCCCGGCAATTGCATCAACCGGTTCACGGTTTTGCGCCGCTGGACGGCCACTGATAATTGCGCGAACAGCACTTTTTGCATCCAGCAAATCACGGTGCAGGACAACACAAAACCGGTCATTACCTTCTTAAACCCAATCCTGATCCCCGGCACGACCATCGAGGAGCAATGTTTTGGGCAGGACCCAAATTGGGAAATCACGACTTTCGGCGCGGGCGATGTCTCGGCGACTGACAATTGCGGCGGCGCGGTCGCGGTCGTTTATACCCGCGTTTTGGAGGCCAATGGCAACTGCCCGATTGACGGTTTTATCGTCAAATACCGCCTCACTTGGACGGCCACCGATGTTTGTGGCAACTCGACGAGCGCGGTGGTTTTCCAAAATTTGGTGGACAATATCCCACCGACCTTCACGGGCGTGCCTTTTGACGTGACCGTAAATTGCGACGACATGCCGGGGCAGCCCATCCAGATTGCCGCAATCGATGAATGCCTTTGTGCCTGCGTGATGGTTTTTTCGGAAACCGCGCTCGCGCCGGGCTGCGTGAACGGCCAATCCATCGTCCGCACTTGGCAGGCGACCGACCGTTGCGGCAACTCGGCGACCGCTTCGCAGCGGATAACGTTGATCGACAACCGCGGCCCGGAACTGGCCCTGAACGTCAATTTTGACGACGACCAAATCCTCGATTTTACCTGCGCCGAAGGTTTCCCCGAAATGCTCAACCAGTTCGAGGAGCTGTCGATCATTGATACCAGCACTTGCGGTGGCTCATTTTCGGTCAATTTTGACATCGAGACCGAGGTTGCCCAATATTGCAAAACTGCCGGGTTCATCGAAAAACGGACGTTCACCTGGACGGCTTTTGACGACTGCGGCAACGAGTCCGATTTCATCCTCACCGCCCGGCTCATCGATGCCGAGCTGCCCGTTTTGAGCGGCGTGCCGACCGGGCTGACCTGCATCACCGACCCGATGCTCGAATTGGTGGAGGTGACCGATAATTGCGGTTCGCCGAGCCTCGAATTCACGGACCTTTTGGTGGCCAGCCCTTGCGGCCCCGGCCTCGCCACGCGGCGCATTTATTTGGGCTTCGACGACTGCGGCAACATTGGCCGCGACACGGTCATGCTCCTCCCGGCGACGGGCGTTGCGCCAATCATCAAATTCAAAAACCCGATTTTGACGGCCATGCTGCCGGGCGAATTTTTGACGGTCAATTGCGCGGCGACGACGGGCAGTTTCACACCGTTCGGGATAAAAGATGTCTCGGTCGAAACAGCCTGTTCGCTCGGCTCGACGGTCGTTTTTTCGGAAAAAACCATCGGCATTGGCACGGGCGGCGATTGCCTGACGACAGGCATCGTGGCGACGCTCGAACTGAAATGGACGGCCACCGATTTTTGCGGGAACACGGCAGAATTGGCACTTTCGGCCCATGTTGTGGACGAATCTGCCCCGGTTTTCACCAATTTGAAGCCCGAAATGACCATCGCCTGCGGCAAATCCCTGCCGATAACGACGGCTTCGGACAATTGCGGCGATGTCCAGATCATCACCAAGGACAGCATCATCCCCGGAAATTGCCCGTTTGAATTTACCGTTTTCCGCACCGCGACGGCCACCGACCCTTGCGGAAATTCGACCACCGGGACGCAAATCATCCATGTCGGCAACGGCAACGGCCCAACGTTCGAGGGCATCGAAAAAACGGTCTGCGACAACCTCGAAATCCCCGTCGTGACGGCTTTTGATGCCTGCGCGGGCAAGTTGGTCCCGGTCACGATGGTCCAAGATACGGTCGTCATGCCGTGCAAGGATGGCCTCGTCATCGAGCGGACCTGGTCGGCAACGGATAGCTGCGGCAACGTCGCAACCGTC
>JANOQP010000880.1:0-6933 GCA_031414895.1 Saprospirales bacterium | reverse complement strand
TTTTCGGAGATTGCCTGGAAGCTCAATTACAGCAGCGCGGCCCATTTTAGCAATCAGTTCAAGAGGACAACGGGGCTGACGCCAACTGCATTCCAACGGATCATCCAGCGGCGGCGGGAGCTGCGATAGAGTTGCCCATTTTGCCCCGAAACGCCGCCCCAATCCAAGAAGTTTTATATCCAAAAACAGCATCGAGCCATGCCAAACCAGCCAATCTATGTCCTGCTTGCGGACGACGACCAAGATGACCGCCACTTTTTCAGGGACGCGTTCGAGGCCCTCAAAATGAAGACCGTGGTGAAAACCGTGAACGATGGCGTGGCGCTGATGAGCCATCTCCAACAGCCGGACGCATGGCTGCCTCACGTCCTTTTTCTCGACCTCAACATGCCGCAAAAATCGGGGATGGAGTGCCTGGGCGAGATCCGGAAAATGCCCGCGATGAAGAATGTTGCCGTCGCCATTTATTCGACCTCGGCATCGGAGGCGGACATCGAGGAGACCTTCGTGATGGGGGCCAACATTTATATCAAGAAACCGAGCGACTTCGCCACGCTGAAAAAAATCCTTTCGGAGGTAATCGCCATCAATTGGCAGTACCGTACCTCGGGGCTGAACCGGGACAATTTTTTGTTGAGCCTATAAAAAAAGCTTGAGAAAATGAACCAAGAAAGCGCGTCCCCAGCCCAATCCTTGCTGAAGGGCATCTTTGCCGTTTCCCTCTTTCTGTTGTTGGCCCTTTCGGCCGATTCCTATAAAAACATCAGCGACATCAATAATTCGACCCGGATATTGGAGCGTTCCTATAATGCGCGGCTCGAAATGGTGCAACTGTTCTCCTGCCTGAAGGACGCGGAAAGTGGGCAACGGGGCTTTATCATTACCAGGGACTCCGTTTTCCTCGGCCGATACTCTGGTTCACTGGACCGCGTCAGGAGGTCCTTTGAAAACTTGAAGCGCCTGACAGACGACCGCCCGCAAATACATGAAAACCTCGATTCCCTGAAAAACCTGATAGGCCTCCGGTTTTTGATGCTCGATAGCACCTTGACGGAGAACATTTCGCCACAAAAAAGCAAGTTCCAGCTCATCATCAGGATGGCCCGTGGCAAAATGGCGATGGATAGGAACCGGGCGCAAATCGACCGGATGATTGACCTCGAAAACGTGTATCTCAAAGAATGCAAAAAAAAATACGACTCGACCTTCTCCCGCTCCCCAACTTTGACGCTGTTTTTTTTGCTGTTTTCGTTGGCCGTCTTCACGGTTTCGTACTTCAACATCAACCGCAACCTGCGCGAGCTCGAAGCCAAGAACCGTGCCCTCGAAAAGACCGTCAAAGAGCTCGATTCGTTCAACCACATGGCCAGCCACGACCTGCAAGAGCCGCTCCGAAAGATCCAGACCATCCTCTCGCGCCTTTCCGAGTTGGAGGTCGCCAACCTGTCCGGTCCCGGGAAGGGTTATGTTGAAAAAATCGGTCTGGAGGCCACGCGGATGCGCACGCTCATCGACGACCTCCTACTGTTTTCGAGCACGGGCAAGGCAGAAAAGGTGTTCGAGCGGACCGACCTGAACGAACTTCTTGAAAACGCAAAACAGGAACTGGCGCAGGCGATCGAGGCCAAAAATGCGGCCATCCTTTCCGCCCATTTGCCCGAAATATGGGCAATCCCTTTTCAAATCCGGCAATTGTTCATCAACCTCATCGCCAATTCGGTCAAGTACGCCCGCCCGGGCACAGCCCCGGTCATCCAAATCGATTGCGCTCCGGCGCTTGCCAACGACCATCCGGAGCTCCCTTTTGCGCAGGGGAAAAAATACCTGAAAATTTCCTTTGAGGACAACGGCACCGGGTTTGAGCAGCAATTTGCGGAAAAGATTTTCGGGCTTTTTTTCCGGCTTCGCAATGCCGATGGCCTGGCGGGCACCGGCCTCGGACTGGCCATCTGCAAAAAAATCGCTGAAAACCATGGCGGCTTTATACTTGCCGAGGGTGTGCCCGGGGTTGGTGCCACCTTTACGGTTTTCCTGCCGGAGAAATAAGGGCGGGAGGCCAATCGCATTAAAACCTATTCCCTTTTTTCCCAAAGATTTTAATGCGTTTGGCCTGTTTTACGCCGTGCATGGGCCCGCCCAAAAACTTCGTCTATTTTTGCGCGGAGTAAAAACAAATCCAATGTCAGAATCTAAAAAAGAACCGCTCATCGGGAGCATGTTGGCCATGAAATGCCCGAAGTGCCGCGAGGGCGAGATGTTCGAGACTGGCTCGTTTTCGTTCAAAAAACCGTTCGATATGCACGAAAGGTGCGCCAAATGCGGGCAAAAATTCTTCCCCACGCCCGGTTTTTATTACGGCGCGATGTTCATCAGTTATATAATGACGGGCTGGTTCAGCGTTTTGACGATGCTCGGGCTGCATTGGTGGGCCGATATGAGCTTCAACATAGCGTTCCTCGTTTTGCTGGCGGTCATCGCAGTGCTTTTCGTCTGGTTTTTTCGGATCGCGCGGGTGCTTTGGATCTATTTCAACGTAAAATATGAGGCTCAATAACCTTTCTCTTTTGCCCTTTCATTTTTCTGTTCTGGCTTTTTTCCTTTGCCTTTTCGCGGGTTGCGCAAAGGTCGGGACCCTGACAGGCGGCCAAAAGGACACGACCCCGCCAAAGATCGACTCCCTCCGGTCGTCGGCGAACCGACACGTCAATTTTTCGGGAAAGGAGATAAAGATCACGTTCGACGAATGGGTGAAACTCGATCGGCCAAACGAACAGATATTGCTCTCACCACCAACCATTCGCCGACCGGAAATCACTTTAAAGGGGAAAACCGTCCATGTGCAACTCCCTGAAAATGAAGCACTTGCGACCAATACGACCTATACGCTCAATTTTGGGAACGCCGTCCAGGATTTCCACGAGGGCAACCCGTTGACGGGACTTCGGTACGTTTTTTCTACCGGCCCGGTAATCGATTCTTTCGAAATAAAGGGCATGGTCGCCGATGCCTTTTCGGGCCTGCCCGTCGAAAATTGCACGGTCATGCTCTATCGTTTGCCCGCCGATTCGATCCTAAATCCGTCCGATTCTTTGATAAAAAAAGGTCGACCCAACTATTTCGCCCGCACCGACAAATCCGGCCAATTTGCGCTCGAAAACCTGCGCGGTGGCAATTTTCGCATCGTCGCCGTTGAGGACCAAAACCTCAATTACCGCCTCGACGTGGGCGAAAAGACCGCATTTTTTGATAAAAACATCGCCCTGCCGGATTCTGTAAATTCGCTCGTTCAACTCCGTTTGTTCAAAAACGCGGCAGGGCTTCGGGTGAATGGGACTGAGTCGAAAAACTACGGCTTGGCCCGGTTTTTTTTCAACGCAACACCCGCCGGGACCCGCCCGGACACCATTCAAAATCAGCCGCAACTGATTGATTTTGAGGAAGTTAACGACTCCCTCTACGTTTGGTACGACGGCGCGCCGGGGTCATTTTCATTGATTTTCGGGAAAGACACGGTCGCCATAAAACCGCCCGACAAGACCGCTTTTTTAAAAAAACAGGCCCTCGTTTTTGCTGATGATGTGCCATTGGCGACGGCAAAAAACGCAAGGGGCAGCGGTGCTTCTCGCGGAAAATTTGGCGGCGGCCAACCGACGGCCCCAACGGCTTCGAGCCTGACCAACCTGAAATCCATCAGCCAAAATCCGAAAAAACCGCTCGAACTGATGTTCAACCGCCCCGTCGTTTCGCTCGACACGGCGTTGATTAAATGGGCAGACGACAGTTTGAAAACGGTGTATTTGAAAAATTTTGCCCTAAAAAAAGACAGCCTCTCTCCCCGGAAATGGCTGCTCGAAAACCGCTGGACGGGTGGCAAAAATCTGCGCCTGATCATTTTGCCGGGCGCATTGACCGATTATTTGGGCGAAAAAAACAGGGACACGCTCAGGCGACAGATTTCGGTTTTGTCCGAAAAACAGCTCGGCTCGCTCAACGTTATTTTCAAAAATTTGGAGGCCGGGAGATTTTTCGTCTTCGAACTTTTAGCGGGCGAAACCATCCTCGAACGGCGCAAGTTTCAGGCGACGGCGGCGGGCAACAAATTCCCGTTCGTTGCGCTCCCCGTGGGCCAATACAGCGGTCGCTTGATCGACGACTCGAACGGCAACGGTCGCTGGGATACGGGCAGCTTTGATGAAAAACGGCAGCCAGAGGTCATTTTCACCCAAAAATTTGAAGCTTTGAAAGCCGAATGGGAGCAAGAGGTCGAGTTTTCGCCCAGCGGAAAAAAGGAACGGTCGGGCGGGGACGGGAAGGCCAACTTTCGGGGCGGGAAGGAATAGCCCTGTAAATTCAAAAACAAACCCAAAGTGAAAATGAAAAGTGGGACAACTTTGTAATAAAAAAAGAGGCCCCCTCGATCCATTAACCGAGAGAGCCGTCATCAAAACACGCTTCATTTTAAAACCAATTATCTTTAAAAACGACAAGGCCGTTGGTGGTTTTTTTAATGGGTCAAAGATGGGTGGTCGGCCCGAAAAATCCCGAAGCGGTGCGGGTATAGTGTGTTTGTTTTGGATTAAGTCCCTGCGTTTTATGCTTTTCTTATTTTATTTGGACGCAAATTCATTGGTCGAGACCGAGTATTGCGTGAAATCGTCTGTTTCGTGGTCGAGTGCGGAGTTGTTCGAGAAGGCAACATTTTGCACGTCCATTTTCCCGAAAACGTCGGTCGTCAATTGGAAGACCGCGCCGCCCTTGACGTAGGCGGAGTTTTCGGCCATCCAGCAATTGGTCATCACCGGGCTGCTCTCGCCGTTGAGGCCGTAGCAAAACACCGCGCCGCCGTAGTTTCCTTTGTTGTTGTTGAAGGCGCAGGCCGTGAACACCGTGTTGTTTTGCCCTTTCGAGCGGCCATCGAGGTTCACGGCACCGCCGTCGAGGTCCGCGCTGTTCGACTCAAAAGTGCAGTTTTTGAAAAGTGGTGCAGCCTGTCCGCCATTGCGGGCGGTGACGAAGACCGCGCCGCCGTCCTTCGCAAAATTGTCGATGAACACACAGTTTTTGATGAGCGGATTGGCCGCCACGGAGGCATTGATGAAAAGGCCGCCGCCGCTGCGGGTGCGCTCGCCGGATTGGCCGTTGCCGTTGGCAAAACCATTGGTGACGATAAACCCGTCAAGGACGGTCGCGGAAGTTACGTTTTGCATCGCAACCACATTGAAGCTGTTGTCGTCGGCATCGTCGTGGCCGATGTTGCCGCTCAAAATGGTCGGATGAAGTTCCACTTTTCGGTCGGCGCGGGTCTTTTCGTTGCCGGCGAAACCTCCATAAACTTGGACACCTTCTTTTATCTCAAATGATTCGTTGCGGTCGCGACCCTCGGTCGGGGTGTAGAGGCCTTCTGCGACCCAAATTTCAGTTCCTTTTTTTGCGGTTTTGAGGGCTGCTTGGAGGTCGTTGGTCGCGGACTTCCACGATTTTCCGTCGCCGTTGTTGGTCGGAGCAACGAAAACAATGTTTTGTGCATTGGCGAAAGAGGCCGAAAGCAAAAGGGCGATTGTGAATTGGCGTGCGCTCATGATGAAGGTGTTGGATAGGTAAAAAATTCAGGTTTCGTTCCGGGAGGAACCAATTACTGAAGGGCAGATTAAAATGAACGGGGGGAACGCAGTTGCCCGGACGGGCTGAAATCAATTAAGTGGGAGGGAAGATTAGGCGGCATGTGGGAGGAGATAATGTGCTTGTCTGCCGCTATTGTGTCACAAAGATGGGGGAGCGTCACGGAAAAGCGCAAGGGGTAGGGCGAAATATTTAAAACATTTTTTTTATTGAAATTGAAAAAACGTTGATTTTCAATGAGTTGTCTTCAAAAGAAATTTTAATTTTTTTTACGAATTTCTATCACGACCTAGTTTTTAGATAACAATTTGACAATCAACCAGTTGCAATCCGGAAACTTTGGACAATTTTTCAGCCTGTGACCAATTTTGGGCCAAAAATGACAGGCAAAATTTGGACATAGTTGATTTTTTTACGAATAAAATGCTTTCAATATCAACTTTTTGTTTTCATATTTATGAAAAATTGCTGGCAAAATCAGCCGTACCCTGTGACAAAAAACCTGTCAGTTGCTCCACCAAACCAGCCGTTTTGAACGAAAAACCAGCGTGTCAAGTCCATGCCTGCCCAAAACAAAACGAGGGGGCAGCTGATGCTGCCCCCTCGGTGAATGCGGTTTTGTTCCCTCTCCTATTTATATAGGACTTGCAAGGCGATTTATCGATCAAGTTCCTCCAAGTGAAAATCGGCGACCGCCTGCCCGACCGCCTGTTCAAAATTGGGCAGCGAAGAATAGCCGCCCCGCGCCAAACCGGATGCCCAGACCCGCCAATCGTTGCCCGCCGTTTTTTTCAGGCCAGCAAATTTTTGGTCGATAAATAGGCTGTTTGACCGAAAACTGTCCCACGGCGTTTTGAAGCGGGCATATTTATGGCCGTTCTTTTCAAAAAACACCCCAGATTGGGCAGGCGACCCTTCTGGCAGCATGAAAAAATTGTTCGCCTCAAGGGCGGCCTCTCGGTTCCCTGCGCCGCTTTGCACGAGCGAAACGGCCAAGATGACCGAGGCCGGGATGCCAAATTTCTTCCGTTCGCCGACCGCGACCTTTGCAAACCGTTTCAAAAAGGCCATCGCGTCGGCCTCGTTTATTGCTGCGGCCAGTTCGCCCGTGCTCGGTTTTTGGAAAAACTGCATCTCGCTCGGCGCGGCAGGTTGGGCATCGCCGAGGCTTTCGGTGAATTTTATCGGGGCTTCGGTTTCGGCAGCCGGAGCGATTGGATTTTCAGTTGGGCGGCTTGGCTGGTTTTGCCGCTCGGCGGCCTCGACCTTCCAGCCGGCCTGCAAAATTGCGCCCAGAAAAAGCGCACCGAGGGC
>JANOQP010000879.1:0-4019 GCA_031414895.1 Saprospirales bacterium | reverse complement strand
GGCACGCACATCGGCGGTATCGGGCGTGAGGACGGCAAATTCTCCGGGGAATATGAACCGCTCGACCGTGCATTTTTTGACCTCCGCCCCGTCTGCGGAAATATTGCCGATGAACAGCCCGGCGAGGTTGATGACCTTTTTTGAACGGTTGAAAATTTCCAAAAAATCAACACCTCCGGAAAGCGGGTTGAACAACAACTCGTTGATAATCAAGTCGTTGGCCTCCGGAAGTTCGGCGAGTGCGAAGGGTTTTTCATTTATTTGGGTGAACAAATTACCGCTGCAATCCACTGCGTTTTCGGCGATTTTGAGTTGATAAATTTGACTCGGCTGTATCGGCTGGCCCAGCGAAATAATTAAAAAAGGACTGCCCGACCATTCCGGTTTGACCGACAAAATGGGCAGAGCTGGTTCAATTTTAAAATTGGAAAAATCCGCCGTCGCGGCCTCGGCCAAACCTTCCGAAACCTGTGCGCGGAGCAAAACCGGGCTTTTCGGAAAAACGGAAATGAGTTTCGCGCCCGCGCCGTCCTTTTCATCCGAAAAATTGGAATTGCGCAAGCCGGGCGAGCCGCCAGGGACGGTTTTGCTGGCCGCCCAGTTTTCAAAACCTGCCGCGCACGGGCGGTTCGGGTTGATCCGTTCGAGCGACCAACCGCCGTCCTTTTTTGAATCGTTTTTGTAAAAAGCGGGGTCGAACGCGACGAAATCGAGCGTTTCGCCATTTTGGTCGGCAAGGGTCAGTTCGTCAGCCAAGTTGGAGATTGCCGGGAAATTTAGGAGTGCGACCCGGTTTTTTATGCCCAAAAAATGGGCCTCCGAAGATTTGGCGATCAACAAAACGAGGCTGTCTGGCCTCAAAATGTACTTCGGCAAATTGACCGGGGAGCCGCCTGCGGAGAGCGTAACTTGTTGTAAATCAATGTTTTTTGCGCTCCGGTTGATGATTTCGACCCATTCAAATTCGGGCAAACCGACGCTCGGCGAAGGGTCGGCCATAATCTCGTTCAGCAAAATATCGAACAGCGCGGGCTTGCCGATTTTCAAAAAAACGAAACTGGCCGTTTCCGAAATCGATGGGTTTCCAATTTCGTCCGTCAAACCGACTGTGGTCAATACATGGCTTTGCCCGTCCAAAAAATTCTTTGAAAAAACAAGGCGGACGGCCTTCGCATTTCCGGCCAACGGCCCTGCGAAAACCGGCTGTCCGATATTTTTATCGACCGAAAAATGCGCCGGGTCGGACGCATCGACCGGGTCGAGTTTTTCGTCAAAAAAAATATGGAGCTCTTGGCTGTCGATGGCCTCGGCGGCGATGAGTTTCGGCGGCGTTTGGTCGGGCAGGTCGGGCAGGATTTTGAGGTCGTCGAAAAAAAACTTGTCCTTGCGGCTCGCCGAAAACAGGCAATCGAAGCCGAAAAAATGATTTTCTCCACCGGGCCATTTTGCGTCCGTGGCCTCGATTTGGGGCAAAAAATTGTCGTTTCCGGTAAAATCTGCACCGATTTTCCATTGCCCGCCCTTTTTTCTCAAAATTTGAAGCCGCGCAAGGCTGGGTTCGTTGGCAAGGGTCGCGGCCGTTCCCGTGCCGAGCAAAACGGCCCCGCCCGCGTCCTGCCTGAAAAACCGCAGGGCATCGGCCGCACCGTTTTCGCCGATCTCGAGGAAATAGCCGTTTGTGATTTGCATGTCTGCGCCGTCCGTTTGGAGGTAGATCCGCAGCCGGTTGGTGGCCGAGGGCGGAAATTCAAGCCGAAAATAGATTTCCCAAACGGCGGAATCGGGGATGTTCCCTTCGGTGAACAAAAAGGAATTGCCCGCGGCTGGCGCGTTCAATTGGAGCTCGGCGGCGGGGTTGATGATGAAATGGTCGGCGTTTCCCTGCCAAATCGGGTTTTGAGAGAGGTTGCCGTCGGAGAAATTATCCTGAATTTGGGAAAAAGCAATTTTGGGCAACAGCAAAAGGGCAATGCTGAAAATGGGGGCAGGGAGGCGCATGGAGAGTGGGGTTTTGTTTGAAAACTGGCCTGTTCCGAAAAAACCACTGTTTTGGCTGTGTTTTTTCCGGCACTCAAAAATGCGAAAGTTTTGGAAAATTTGCGGTTTTGCCGGGAAGAAAAATTGGCCGTTTATGGCATCAAAATTTATGCACGAACCCGAATTTTCGCCGAAAAATCAAGCAACTCCCCCTCCCCAAACGGTCTCCCCAAAACTTGGATCCCGATCGGCATCCCATTTTCGGGATGAAAACCGATTGGCAGATTGATGGCCGGAACGCCCGCCAAATTGGCCAATACCGTGAAAATATCGGCCAAGTACATCGCCACCGGGTCGTCCGATTTTTCGCCAAATTTCCACGCCGTCGTCGGGGCGGTCGGCAAAACGATGAAATCGAACGCGCCCAAAATTTCCAAAATACGGTTGCGGATAAGTTGCCGCGCCTGTTGCGCCTTTTGGTAATACGCATCATAAAAACCGCTGCTCAAAACAAAAGTGCCGAGCAAGATCCGCCGTTTCACCTCCTCCGAAAAACCTTCGGAGCGGCTCAAAATATAGGTCTCTTCCAAAGTGTTCGCGCCCTCGGCCCGCCGCCCAAAACGGATGCCGTCATATCTCGAGAGGTTCGAACTTGCCTCCGCCGTCGTCAAAACATAATAGGTCGGCACGACAAAATCGAGCAAATCAAAACCGGTTTTTTCGCACTCAACTCCTTGATTTTCAAGGTCTTCGATACATTTTTGGGACAAATTTTTCACGCCCGCGTCCATCCCGGCGGCTGAAAATGCCTCGTCAAAATAGGCGACGCGCCATTTTTTATCGCCCGTTTTTTTGGCTGAAAGATCCGACACGGGCATCTGCGCAGCGGTCATGTCCCATTCGTCTGGCCCGGAAATGACCGATAAAATTTTGCCCGAATCCTCAATGCCCCGGCTCAAGACCCCGATACAATCGAACGACGAACCGTAGGCCACGAGCCCGTGCCGCGAGACCCGCCCGTAGGTCGGTTTCAGCCCAACGAGTCCACAAAAACCCGCCGGTTGCCGCACCGAACCGCCCGTGTCGGACCCGATTGCGGCCAAACAAGCCTCAATTTGTACCGAAACCGCCGCCCCGCCCGACGAGCCGCCGGGGACAAATTCCGGGTTCAGCCCGTTTTTGACCGGGCCATAAAAGGAGTTTTCGTTCGAGCTGCCCATGCCAAATTGGTCGCAATTCGTGCGGCCGATCAAAATCGCCTCGGCATCCAAAAGCCGTTCGACAGTGGTCGCCGAAAAAGTGGATTTGAAATTTTCGAGGATCCGCGCGCCCGCCGAGACACCGTGGCCCGCGAAGCAAATATTGTCTTTTATGGAAATGACCGCCCCGAAAAGTGGGCCGACAGAGGCCGGGTCTTCGGCAAATTTATTTTGCAAAAAATGGGCGCGTTCGATGGCCTCGGTTTCCCAAATTTCCACAAAAGCGTTCAAATCACCTCCGTTTCGGGCATTTTTTACATAAAAAGCGACCAATCCGGGCAAATCAATTTCGCCGGAACGGAGCGCATTTTGAACAGCATAGAGGTCGGGAAATCGAGCGGTCATGCCAGTTTTTTTATCAAATCTTCGAGGCTCAAAAGTTCCTGTTCTCCGTTTGCCATCGTTTTTACGGTCAATTTCCCGGTCTCCATTTCGGTCTCGCCGACCACGACGGTGAACGGAACGCCGCGCCGGTTGGCATATTCCATCTGTTTTTTCAGCTTGACAGGTTCGGGATAAATTTCGGAGGCGATGCCCGCTTCGCGCAATTTTTGGAGACAGTAGAACGCAAAATCGAATGTTTTTTCATCAAAACTGACGAAAAGCACGTTCAGGGTCGAGGTCAAATTTTCGGGAAAAAGCCCTGCTTCTTCCAAAACATCATAAATCCGGTCGGCCCCGAAACTCACACCAACGCCCGACATATCTTTCAGGCCAAAAACGCCGGTCAGATCATCGTACCGACCACCGCCGCCGATGCTGCCCATTTTGACGGTTTTCGCA
>JANOQP010000878.1:0-9480 GCA_031414895.1 Saprospirales bacterium | reverse complement strand
GGTGGCTGTTTCATGGATAGACACGGTGAGCGTGGCTTTTGGTTGGGCGGGGGGCGGGATAAATTTTAAAATTTAACACATAGCCACATAGGGTTTTCACATAGCCAAAATAGATGATTGCAAGCAAAAAACCTATGTTTTCTATGTGAAAACCGCTATGTGACTATGTGTTAAATTTTAAAATTCATCTTTCACCGATTCAAAGCTCGGCGTTTTTTTCCAGTGGTACATCGCCTTGACCGTCCCGTTGTGCCAAACGATGATGCCGGGGTTCGACCGCGTGATGGTCTTCAAAAGGCGGTCGTCGCCCTGATAGAACGGATAGGCCGTCTGCGCAAAATGGCGGAAATCATCGACCGTCGCAGGGTCGTTGGGCGAGGTGACGGCATAAACCTTCATGCCCGCTTTTTCGGCGGCCTCGGCAAACGGGTTGATCTTTTCGCGGAAAACCTTGCCAAAACCCTCGTTCCATTTTTTCGATTCGATGGTCACCGAGCGGGGCGTGATGGCCGAAACGGTGCGCGTGACCACAACCGGGTTGGCCGTTTTGAGCGTGTCGGCGCGCCAAGTGGTGTCCTGCACGGTCAGGGTTTTGGTCATCAAACCGTCCGATTCGAGCGCGTAGGCCATGACCATGACCGACCAGCCCTCGTGCTGCAAAAGGTCGTCGGTGATATCGCCCTGCCCCGGTACTTCGAGGTGAAAATCGCTGATCTTGGTGATCGGGATCGAGGTTTCGCCCTTCTTTTGGTCGTAGGCCCATTGGTCCTTTGGGTAGTTCTTGAACTGTTTCATGAACTCGTCCATCGACAGTTCGACGACTTTTCCGTCCGTTTTATTGGTCAAAACATAGGTGAGCGGGCGTTTTGACTCTGCGTCCTTTTCTTTTTCGAGCTGTTCGCGCACGTTCGTCCCGATGGCGAACGGGCGAAAATCGACCACGGGCAGGTCGAGATAGGTGTTTTGATAACAGAACAAAAGCGAGCCGATCGCCGTCGCCCAGCCCACGATTTTGCGGAACAGGTCGCCGCCGATCGTGTGCATTTTGCGCCAGCCGAAAACAAAAAGGAGCGCGGCGGGCATCAGCAAAAGGATGTCCTTATAAAAGGAAACCTTCGGGTCGAGCTTCAAGAACTCGCCGAAACAGCCACAATCGGTCACCCGCATCTGGGTCGCGACGTATTTTCCCCATTTCGAAAAATCGAAAAAATTGGCCTCCGTCGGCACATAGCCGCTCAAAAAAGTGAAGCCGGTCAGCACGGTGAAAAACAACGAGACCCAAAAGAACAGCCATGCCGTCCACTTTTTTTGGATGCCGAAAATCAGGAAAACGCCGAGCAAGATCTCCAAAACGATCATGAAAATCGAAAAACCAGCCGCGTAGTTCGCCAAAAACGGGAACATCGGCGCGATGCCCTTCAGCCAGGTGCCCTCGGCGGTCACCTGAAAGGCGGCGAAATAATCCTCCATTTTATAGGCCGTCCCGATCGGGTCGATGGCCTTGACGATGCCCGAAAAGACGAACCAAACGCCGCAGAAATGCTGCAAAAACGTCATCAGGATATTGAGGTGCTTCTTTTTTGCGACGGTCAGCGCGGTCAGGCCGGCCCCGGCAACGGCAAAAGAGGTGAGCAAAGTGGAAAGTGACAGCATACTTTTTTTTTGGTTTTGTTTAAAAACGGGGCAAAAATCAATTGTTTTGACCGAAATTGGGCTTGCGGGCGCGTCAATTATTTTCAAACGGGCTTTCACGGCGTGCCACGTTTTTCCACCGTTATCCATTTTTTTTCGCAAAATTTGCCCCGGCTTGTGGAAATGCCATTTAATCGATGCCCATGTTTTACCTTCCTGACCACGGTCGTACGCGAAGCGGTTGCTCCATTTGGAGCGGTCTCCTATATATGTATGCAATGTTTTTGGCCGGGCCCGTTTTCGGCCAAAAAGCACCGTTGATTATCGGCATCGAGCATTATTCCATTGAAAACGGGCTGGCAAACCGCGACATTTCAAATTGTCAGATCGACCAAAAAGGGTTTGTTTGGGTCGCTACGCGCAACGGTTTGAGCCGTTTCGACGGGACCGGGTTCAAAAATTACAACCCACAATCCACAAAGTTCAAGAACGGCTGGTTGTCGGACCTGATGATAGATGTCAACGGGATGGTCTGGTTTTTTCCGGCGGTCGATCATTCCGATGTCAGTGTCATGGACCCGAGGTCGGATGCGGTGCGCCCGTTCGACGATTTTTTTGCCGGAAACTGCCCGTTCCAATCTTCTGAGATTTGCCGCTTCCGGCAGGGCACCAACAACGATTTCGAGGTTTTCATCATCCTCAAATCGGAACGGGTTTTCAAGTACGATGGGCAGTTCCGGGAGATAAAAAAGCCCGCCGGGTTCAATATGGGGGAATGGTCGCACTTGAGCGAAGGGCCGTCCGGCACCCATCTTTGGCTTTACAATGGCGAATATTTGGAGACCGGCGCCAACGGGGAAAAGGTCATCAGCGGCAGGACGGAGGTCGCGAGCAATTCGGTCTTTCCGGCAAAGGGCGGCGGGCACTTCCTTTTGGGCAGCAATTTTCCGTTCGATTCGATCAAGGGCAGGGATTTTCTTTGGCTAAAAATGCCCGGCCAACTTGCGTCCCCTGTCCGGTTCACGATTGATGGCCGCCCCTTCAAGATCTTTGGTCTTGGCTATGCAAAAATGAACGACGACGGCAGCGGCTGGCTTTTTACCGAAAACCACCTTTACCGGGTCGACGAAAACGGGGCGATCCACGAAAAAATAGACCTGCCCGCAGCGCGTACGGGCGGCAGGCTGCCCTCCATTCAGTGTATCGCGCCACAGGATTCGGCGGAGATTGTCTGGGTCGGCACCGGCGAGGGCCTCTATAAGGTGCATTTATCGGCCAATAAGTTCAGCAACCACCTGCCCGGTTCGAGCATCCGGGGCATGGGCCGATTTGGCGACAGCTTGCTCATCAACACCTACGACGGTCAAAAGATATTCCGCTTTTCGACCCAAAAGACCGAGGGTTCGGACGCGGCGGTCAAGGCCGGGCTGGGCTTTGCAAGCGCCCCGGATGGCCGTTTGTTCACGGGCATGGAGTCCTTTTTTATTTGGCAAAATCGGCCGGGCAGCCCGGTCCGAAAAAAGGCCTGGGTCAAATCGAGGCCGGTCGGCGCGGCAATGAGCCTGCCCTTTTTTGATCCAAAAACCGGAAAAATATGGGTCGGCAGCACAAATGGGCTTTATTTTTATGACGAAAATACAGATTCGCTCCAACTTTTTACAAAGGATGCCCGGCTTGCCTCGGGCTCGATACGCCACTTTTTGCGCAATTCCGACGGCTTGTGGGTGGCGACGAGCAAGGGGCTTTTTTTGCTCGACAACATGAAGGGGACCGTCTATTTTTTGGATGAAAAATCGGGCCTGCCCGTCAGCGAGGTCCGGTTTGTGCACGAAGACCGCAACGGTATTTTTTGGCTGGCAACCTATGGCGGTGGCCTTGTCAGGTGCAAACGCGGGGCCGGGGCCCAAAAGCTGACCGATTTTGAGGCCTTCGACGAACGGCGCGGTTTTTCCAACAACAATATTTACAGCATCCATGAGGACCGGTTCGGCTTTCTTTGGCTGCCGAGCGATTATGGGCTGATGCGTTTTGACAAAAAAACAGGGAAGGTCAACGTCTTTTTGCCGGGCGACGGGCTGCCGCACGAGGAGTTCAACTTCCTCGCGCAGTTCGAGGCAGCGGACGGGCGCATCTTCCTCGGCGGGCTCAACGGTTTCACGGTCTTCCAGCCCGCCGATTTTTTGGACAAAAAGCCGCGCAACAAGCCTTTGCACCTGATCTCCCTCGCCGTTTTGGACGGAAAATCCGAAAAACTGGAAGAGCGCAGTTTCGAGGCGCACACGCGGGGCGCAATCGAACTTGACTCTGACGACCGCTTTTTTGAGGCAAAATTTGCGCTCCTCGACTACATTTCGCCTGCCCAAAACCGATATGCGTATTTTATCGAGGGCCTCGAAAAGGATTGGAACCTGCTCAACGACAACACGTTGCGCATTTCCGGGCTGCCGCCGGGGCGGTACAAACTCCGCGTCCGGGCGCAGGGCAGCGACGGGCAATGGTCGGCCTCGGAAATCAATTTGCCGCTCATTGTGCGCGCGCCGTTTTATCAAAAATGGCAGTTTTGGATGCTTATGTCCGGGTTGTCCGCGCTTTTGTTTTTTATGAACAGCCGTTGGCGGACGCAAAAACTGCTGCGCGACCGCGAAAACCTCGAAAAGGAGGTCGCCGTCCGGACCGCTACCATCAGCCAACAGGCCGACGCACTGCTCGCGCTCGACCGGGCCAAAAATCGCTTTTTTGAGAACATCACCCATGAGTTCCGCACGCCGCTGACCTTGATATTGGGGCCGATCCGCGACCTGCTCCGGGGGGCCGAAACGCAGGCCCACAGGCCGAAGCTCGAAATCGCGAAGAACAACGCCGAACGGCTGTCGGTCATGGTCAACCAATTGCTCGAATTGGCCAAATTGGCGAGCGGCGAACTGGGGCTGCATTTTCGCCGGGGCGATATTTTGTCCGTTCTGCGCGATGTTTTTGAACAGTTCCGACCGCTCGCCGAGCGAAAGGACATCGACCTCAACTGGCATTCCAGCTTCCACGAACTGCCCGGCATTGCCGACCGGAACGTGCTGGAACGGGTCGCTTTCAACCTTCTTTCCAACGCTTTGAAATTTACGCCGCAGGGCGGGCAGGTCGATTTTTTTGTACAAAAAAATGCTTTCAATACAGAAAACCAATCGAAAACCGGGGCCGAAGACCATTTTCGGATCATCGTCTCGGACACCGGCATCGGCATCCCGGAGGCCGACCTGCCCCGCATTTTCGACCGTTTTTTCCAGTCCGACGATTCGGCGACGCGCCGTTTTGAGGGCACCGGCATTGGCCTCGCGCTGGTCAAAGAGCTTGTCGAACGTGTCGGCGGCACGATTTCCGTCAAAAGCCGGACGGGGGAGGGCAGCCGGTTTTCGGTCCAGCTGCCGCTAGTGCTTCCCGCTGGCGCGACCGTTGAGAACGGGGACCTGAAATCCGGGGGATTCGTGGCCGAAAACCCGTCGTTCAAAAATATGGTGGGCAAAAATTTGGCGGACAATTTGGCCAAAAAACCGCTCAACGCGCCCGATGAAACTTCCGTCGAGCATGCCACTGAACAGCCCGACGGGATGCCGACGATTTTGCTCGTCGAGGACAATTCCGAGATGCGCGCATATCTGAAATTGATGCTGACCGGGGTCGGGTATATTGTTTTTGAGGCTGAAAACGGCGCAATCGGCATCGAGCTGGCCCGCGAGACCGTCCCCGACCTCATCATTTCCGACGTGATGATGCCCGAAAAAGACGGTTTTGAACTGACCGCCACGCTCAAAAACGACCTCCTCACGTCGCATATCCCCATCGTCCTGCTGACCGCAAAATGGAGGGCCGAGGACAAAATAACGGGCTATCGGACTGGCGCGGACGCTTACCTGCCCAAACCGTTCGACACCGAGGAGCTTTTGGTGCGCCTCGCCCAATTGCTCGATGTGCGCAAACGGTTGCAAAAAAAATACCTCGCCCCGCTACCGTCCTCCGAAAAAATGGGCGCACCCGACGACGGGGCACTTGATGGCGCGAGTACGGAAATAGTGCTTTCCGCGCTCGATTTTGAATTTTTGGAAAGACTTTACGAGCGCATTTCCGACGAGATGGCCGACGAAAACCTGACCGCCGAACTGCTCGCGACCAAGTTTTTCATGAGCCGTTCGCAGTTTTTCGCAAAGGTGAAGGCATTGACGGGGTTGCCGCCCGCGAGCCTGTTGCGGAACATCCGCCTTGATGCGGCGCACAAATTCATTTTGGAAAACCCCAATGCCCCTGTCTCCGAGGTCGTGCAGCGGGTGGGGCTCAACGATGCGCGCAATTTTTCGATGATCTTTAAAAAACGTTTCGGCAAATCGCCGCAGGAAATGCGCAAATAGCCCCCGTCAGCGCATTTTCGGACGTTTTCCACCATTTTTTTGGACGTTTTCAGCATGCCCACAGCGGCGGGCAATCGCAACTTTGCCCCAGATTCAACGGACAGGCACTATGAACAAAAAACATGAAGCACGAAAAGGGGCCATCCAACGGTCTGGCAATTTGTCCGCTCAGCCCAACCGCCTCTCGCACCATAACACACTAATCACCGTCCGCACAACTAGCAAACGTATGAACAAGCACAGGACATTTGGTTTTCTGAAATAGTTATTTCTCCCTTTTTCTTCATGTGGTTTTTAGGGCGGCGAGGCGTAGGTCTCGCCGCTTTTTTTTTGTTGAATATGAATTTCAAATATTCCATTTTTGCAAAAATTATCTTGAAAAAATGGCCGACCAACTTCCCGACAACCTTCCCCAAAAATCCAAGCCGCCGATCGCGCAAATGACCCGCTGGCAGCGCATCCGGCGGATGAAGATCACCCGGTTTTTGTGGAAATGGGGAAAAAAAGCGGCCATTTGGTTCATCGGTTTGAGCATCGCCTCGACCATTTTGTTCATCTTTTTGCCCATCCCGATCACCCCATTGATGGTGAAAAGGCTGCTGGACCAAGCGTGGGACGAAAAACGGGACATGCGCCTCTCAAAAGATTGGGTCGGGTTCGGCCAATTGCCCGAAAACCTGCAACTGGCCGTCGTCTGTGGCGAGGACCAAAATTTCCTCGAACATCAGGGCTTCGATTTTGATGCCATCGAAAAGGCAATGGTGCACAACAGAAATTCCAAGAAAAAATGGGGCGCCAGCACGATCAGCCAACAGACTGCCAAAAACGTGTTCCTCTGGCCGACGCGCTCGTGGCTTCGGAAGGGCTTTGAGGTCTGGTTCACGTTTTTGATCGAGATTTTTTGGTCGAAAGAACGGATCATGACTGTCTACCTAAATATCGTCGAGTTTGGCGACGGCATTTACGGAGCGGAGGCCGCGGCGCAAAACTTTTTCGGAAAGCACGCCCGCGACCTCAACCACGACGAATCGGCCCTTTTGGCTGCCGTCCTGCCCGGCCCGTTGAAGTTTTCGGTAAAAAACCCGTCGGGTCATACGGTGAAAAGGCAGCAGCGCATCCGGCGGCAAATGCGGATGTGGGGCAACGAAATCGATTATGAGGACCCGAACACGCCGCGGAAATGAGGTTACATTTTAAAACAAAGAGGCAGCGGAGGGCAGCACAGAGCAAAAAAGAGGTTTTCCAACTACTGTGCTGCCTTCCGTTGCCCCTATTTTTTAAAAATGTCCAGTAGGTGGATCAGACCTTCACAAACTTCACCCCTTTCGTCCCTTCTTTTGAGGTGATCCGGACGATATAGGCCCCGGCGGCGAGGTTTTTCCCGTCGATCAAGACCTGGTGCGCGCCGTCCACAAGTTCCGTTTTGTTGAAATACGAATAGACCCGTGCGCCCTTCGAGTCGAAAAGTTCGACCGTCACGGGCTGTTTTTCAAAAAGATAAAAGGAGAAGACCGCCGTGCCCTCCGCCCCACCGACCGGATTGGGGAAAACGCGCGGGTTTTTGTCGTAATCGGATTCCGAAATGGACGTTTCGCGGAGAAAAATGGGTGCCCCGGTCAATTTTACCTGCCGCCCGTTGACGAGGTACGACGCACCGGATTCGCCAGTGGCGAGGAAATATTTTTTGTCAAAACCCGTCGGAAAGGCATACTCGGCATCCGCCCGTTCGCTGCGGTCCTCGGTGGTCTCGGCCCAAAGGGTGTAGAGGTATTTCCCCAAATTGTCCTTAAAAGCGATGCCCCGAACGCCCACCGGGAGGCCTAGCGCGGCGGTCCGGGCCGCATCATATTTCACGCCGCGCAGCTGTTCGGCGACGGTCTTGAAGGCGGTCGCCAATTGGTTTTTTTCATGGTCAAAAGGCTGTTTTCCCTCCAAATTTTTGTAAAAACCCATAAAACTGAACTCGTTGTCGCTGCCTGGCCCGATCTTGTTGTCCGATAAATTATAGACATACATTTGGTCGATGTCGTGCGCCGGGGCCATCGCGAGGGCCTTCACCATGAAATTGCACTGCGCATCTGGCGAGCCGATATATTCGCCAAACTCCTTTCGCGGGATGTTGAACTCCGTGATGATCCAGTGCTTTTTTGGGTGCAAAGAGCCATCATATTTATATTTCGAGAGGACAAAATCGAAGTCGCTTTTTTTCTTCCAAACGCCATCGACGCAGGCATCCGAGTGGCGGAAATGCCGAAAACCGGCAATCGAATTGTCCCATGCCCTCGTCGCGCCCTCGATGTGCGGGTAACTGTGATAGCTCAAACAATCGAAATACGCGCCGCCCTTTTTCGGGAACTGGCTCGAAACCTTGCCCTCGTTCGGGTTGTCGGAATGCCGCAAAAGCACGTCGAGATAGCTCGGATAACCGATGCCGCCGACGCAAACAAGCGCGTCCGGGTCGTTGTCCTTGATGACCTCCCACGCGATGCGGAGCAGCCGGATATAGTGAAAAACGGGCGCGTTCGTGGTCGTTTCGCAGGGCTGCGGGTAGTCGAGCCACCAATTGTTGGGGATATTGACGGGCTTCCAGGCATTGCCACCGATGTCGAAATCGGGCTCGTTCCAGATTTCCCAAAATTTCACATACGGCCCATAGACCTGCACGGCTCGATAAATATAGAGCGCGGCGTAATTTTCATCGTTGACGGGCGTGCCGTTCTCGCCGTTGTCCCAGATGGGCTTGTACATGTTCTTGAAAAAAACGGACGGCTTTCCGGGGCAATATTCCGTCGAATCGCGGTGCTTCGGCGCGGGATAGCCGAGGAAAACGGTGTTGTTTTTCAGCCCGATCGAGTCGTAAAAACGGAACGTGTTTTCCCGGATCGTGTAGCCCCAATAGTCCAAAAACTCCTCCGGCAGCGCGGGGCGGATGCAATTCACACCGATCCCCGGCGTCGAGCCGTCGGGCAGTCCGTGGACGAGCGCGGCAAGGGTTTCATCATTATAGGGCGGATAAACGCCCATGTTGGAGCCAAAACCGAAAGGCTGGTCGTAAAGTGGCACCACCTCGTCGGCGGTAAAACCGGGCTGGGCCGTGCAGGCGATATTGATCGCGAGCAAAAGGAGGGAAAATGTCTGTTTCAAAGTTGTGCAAGTGTTGAAAAGGGCATCCCCGCGACCGGATTTTTTTGATTTACGAAATACGATTTACGAAATACGATATTTGATTTTATGCCGTCGCGACACCGCTTGATTTTTATCCAACTTATTGATTATCAATAATTTAGGGACTGGAGAGGTTTGTTGTCGATGCGAAAAAATCAAATATCGTATTTCGTAAATCGTATTTCGTAAATCAAAAAAATCCGGTTTTGAGGGATTCCTTTTGATTAAAAAATTAGTCAAAAACAACCGGGCCAAACCCGTCAAAAGCCCCTTTCGGCGGCGCATCCCG
>JANOQP010000877.1:0-5633 GCA_031414895.1 Saprospirales bacterium | reverse complement strand
GCGCGGCAACAGACCGATGTCCAATTTCAGCCCGCAGCTCGTGAGGGCCTGCGACCCGAAACGAAGGAAAAAGTGCTGATTTTGTACGGCTCACAGACCGGGAACAGCAAAAAGGCCGCAAAAACCGCCGCCGACCGCCTCGAATCCGCCGGCTTGAAAACTGTTGTCGCCGACCTCAACGACTTTCAGGCGAAAAATTTGAGGGCCGAAAAAACCGTGCTTTTCATCGTCTCGACGCAGGGAGAGGGCGTGCCGCCGACGGCTGCCGAGGAGTTCCACCGCTGGCTTTTGGGGCCGCGCGCGCCGCGTTTGGAGGGGCTGCGGTTCTCCGTCCTCGCGCTCGGCGACCGCTCGTATCCGCTTTTTTGCCAAACGGGAAAGGATTTTGACAACCGCCTCGCCGAGCTTGGTGCGACCCGTTTGGTCGACCGCGCGGACTGCGATATAGACTTTGAAGAAGTCGCCAATGACTGGCTCGAAGCCGTTTTGTCAAAAATTTCAATTGAAAAAACACCTGCCGAGGCCTCCGTTTTTCAGCCAAAAAATGGCGCGGCGACGGCTTTTTTGAAAAAAGAAAACGGCTCACCGACCGCTTTTTCAAAAAGCGCGGCCCCAGTTTTTGATAGAAAAAAGCCTTTTCCCGCGCCCCTTTTGGAAAAAATCCAGCTCAACGGGCGCGGCTCGACCAAAGAAACCTGGCACCTCGAACTGGGCCTCGAAGGCGCCGGCCTCGCGTTTGAGCCGGGCAGTTCGCTGGGCATTTTTGCCCCAAATTCGGAAAAAGTGGTCGAAACCGTTTTGTCGGCTGGCAAGTTTTCGGGCAGCGAGCCCGTCGTTTTTGATGGAAAAGAAACGGTTTTGAAATCCATTTTGGCCGATGCCGTGGAGCTTTCGACGGTCAGCCGGCCGGTTTTGGAAAATTGGTTTTCAAAAAATAAAAGCCCAAAAATTGCGGCACTCCTCGCCGATTCGACAGCTTTCAAAAATTACGTTTGGGGACGAAACGTGGCCGATTTGCTCCGCGAATTTCCCGTCGATTTCACCCCGCAGGCCTTCGTCGAAGCCCTCCGAAAACGGCAGCCGCGCCTTTATTCCATCGCGTCGAGCCTCGCGGCGCGCCCCGATGAGGTGCATTTGACGGTCGGCGCGGTGCGTTTTGAAACGAACGGCGAACGGCGCGACGGCATGGCCTCCGGTTTCCTCGCCGACCGCCTCGAAATCGGTGCGACGGCCCAAGTTTTCATCGAGGAAAACGAGTTTTTCAAGCTGCCAAAAGACGGCGCGGCGGACATCATCATGGTCGGGCCGGGGACGGGCGTCGCGCCCTTTCGTGCATTCGTGGAAGAACGGGCCGAGCGCGGCGCGACGGGCAAAAACTGGCTTTTTTTCGGAAACCCGCATTTCAAAACGGACTTTTTGTACCAAACCGAATGGCTCGCCGCGCTCAAAAACGGGACGCTCGACCGCCTCGATGTGGCCTTTTCGCGCGACCAAACCGAGAAAATCTATGTCCAAGACCGCCTCCTCGAACGGTCGCGGCGCATTTTTGAAAGGCTCGAAAACGGCGCGTTCTTTTACGTCTGCGGCGACAAAAACCGCATGGCCGCCGACGTGCAGGCCGCGCTTTTGCGGGTTTTTTCAACCGAAAGCGGGCGCGGCGCGGACTTCGCAGCCGAGTATTTGCAGCGGCTGAAACGCGAGCGGCGGTTTTTGGAGGATGTCTATTGAACATGAAAAACAATATTTTGACGGCCTTTTTTGCGCTCATTTTCGGCCTGTCGTCGGCAAATGGCCAAGCCATCGACCATCAACAGGGCTACTGGGTTCGGGTGTTTTTGCGGGCCGAACTTTCGGAAAAATGGTCGGTGCAATTGGAGGCCGACGAGCGGCGGGCCGTCCGGCCAAATGAACAGGTGCAGGTCATCGGACACGCCCGGCTGCACCGAACGGTCGGCGTCCGGGGCGATGCCGCGCTCGGCTTTGCCTATTCAAAAGTGCCGGGCCGGGTCGAATGGCGGCCTTATCAGGAGGTCAGTTTTTTGAAAAAAATAGGGCCGAAATGGCAGTTTTCGACCCGGTTTCGACTCGATGAACGATGGTTTGGGCAGCCGGACGGGCGGTTCGACTTTCGGTTGCGCGGGCGCGGGCGGTTGCAGTTTGACTTTTCGGCAACCCAAAAATGGCGCCTAAAGGTCAGCGAAGAATGGATGGCGCACACCGATGGGTTTGACCAAAACCGGGTTTATGTAGCTGCCGAAAGGCGGTTC
Organism: Saprospirales bacterium; assembly: GCA_031414895.1. GTDB lineage: Bacteria > Bacteroidota > Bacteroidia > Chitinophagales > Saprospiraceae > JANOQP01. Next base: position 3,366 of record JANOQP010000877.1, on the reverse strand, counting down.
TCAAAACAGGCCGGCATCGAGGTCGGCTGGCTAAAAATCTTTCAAAAAAAGCGAGAGGACAGCTTTTTCGACCGCGACATTCTGCGGACGACCTTTTTTTTCAACATTCAAAAACGCGAAGATCATGGCTGAAAAACAGCTTTCCGAAGTCGAGCACGTCAAAGAAAAAAGCGATTTCCTGCGCGGAACGCTCGTTCAAGGCCTCGAAAACAGGGTCACGGGCGCACTTTTTCCCGACGACACGCACCTCATCAAGTTCCACGGCGCGTACCAACAGACCGACCGCGACCTCGACAGCGAGCGAAAGGCCCAGAAATTGGAGCCGCTTTTTTCGCTCATGATCCGCGTCCGCGTGCCGGGCGGCGTGGCCCCGGCGGCCCAATGGCGGCGCATGGACGAGCTGGCCGACCGCTTCGGCAACGGCACGCTCAAGCTCACGACGCGGCAGGCCTTCCAACTGCACGGCATCGCCAAGACCGACCTCAAAGCGACCATCGCAGCCTTCAACGAAGTGCTTTTGGACAGCATCGCAGGCTGCGGCGACGTCAACCGCAACGTGATGTGCAGCCCCGCGCCGCCCGAAACGCGCGCCCATGCCGCCGTGCAATCGGTCGCGGAGGAAATTTCGCGGCGTTTTACGCCAAAAACGACGGCCTACGCCGAAATCTGGCTCGACGGGAAACGCCTCGACGACGAGCCGGACGACGAGCCTATTTATGGAAAAACCTACCTGCCGCGCAAGTTCAAGATCGCGCTCGCCGTGCCGCCGCAGAACGACACGGACATTTTTTCCAACGATATCGGGCTGGTTGCCATCGAAAAAGAAGGCGTTTTGGAAGGCTTCAACGTCGCGGCGGGCGGCGGGCTGGGCATGACGTTCGGGCTGCCGGAGACATTTCCGAGGCTGGCCGATTTGCTCGGTTTCGTGAAAACAGCCGACGTTTTCGCCATCTGCGAAGCGATAATCACGACGCAGCGCGACCACGGGAACCGCGAAAACCGCAAGTTGAGCCGCCTCAAATACACCGTCGAACGGCTCGGTTTGGCCAATTTCAAAGCCGAAATCGAGCGGCGGGCGGGCGTGGTCTTTCAAAAAGAAAGGCCGTTCTCGTTCGATTCGACGGGCGACCGGTACGGCTGGTCGGCAGCGGGAAACGGGCGTTCCAACCTCACGATTTTTGTCGAGGGCGGGCGCGTGGACGGTTTTTTGAAAAAATCGCTGCGCGAGATTGCCGGTTTTCACGACGGCGATTTCCGGCTGACGGGCAACCAAAACCTCGTCGTTGGGAATGTTTCAACCGAAAACCGGGCGCGGGTCGGCGGGATTTTGGGGGTTGAGACCGCTCAACATTCGGCGATGCGCCTCAACTCGCTGGCCTGCGTCGCGCTCAACACCTGTTCGCAGGCGTTCGCCGAGGCCGAGCGGTATTTGCCCAGTTTGCTCGACAAGATCGAGGCCGTTTTGCAAAAAAACGGCCTCGAAAATGAGCCGATCACCATCCGCATGACGGGCTGCCCGAACGGTTGCGCCCGCCCGTATTTGGCCGAGATCGGCCTCGTCGGAAAAGCGCCGGGTCGTTATAATATGTACCTCGGAGCGGCGCACGACGGCTCGCGGCTCAACAAACTTTACCGTGAAATGCTCGACGAGGCGCAGATTTTGGCCGAAATTGAACCGATTTTGATTGATTTTGCACAAAACCGACTGGCGGGCGAGCGGTTTGGCGATTTTGCCATCCGGCGCGATTTCGTGGCAGCGACGGTTCGCGGCACTGATTTTCATGCGTAGAATATTTGCCGCGAAGGCGCAGAGGGCGCGGAGCTTTTTAAAAAAAACTTTGCGCCCGCTGCGCCTTTGCGGCAAATAAACCTTTTCAAAAATGCCCACCTCCACCCGCGATTTTGAAGAACTCCCCGCCGTCGAAAACGGGCCAGAAAAGGGCAACCGCCTCTTTCCCATTTTCTTGAAACTGGAAAATTTCGAGGTGCTGATTGTTGGCGGCGGCGCGGTCGGACTAGAGAAATTGACGGCCATTTTGCGGAACAGCCCGGCCACAAAAATCACGCTGGTCGGCGAACAGATTTCATCCGAAATCAGGGGCTATTCAATTGATTTTCACCAAGTTGTGCTGTTGGAAAGACTGTTCGGGGAGGCCGATCTGTTGGGCAAAAAATTCGTCATCGCCGCCACCGACGACCGTGTTTTGAACAAAAAAATACGCGACCTCGCCGTCGCCGCCGGGCTTTTGGTCAACGTGGCCGACACGCCCGAACTCTGCGATTTTTACCTCTCGTCGGTCGTGCAAAAGGGCGATTTGAAACTGGCAATCTCCACGAACGGCAAATCGCCGACCATCGCCAAACGGCTGAAAGAGGTCCTGGCCGAGGCCCTGCCCGACGAAATCGACGATATTCTCCAAAATATGCCGACCATCCGGGGCCGCCTCGCGGGCGATTTTTCGGAAAAGGTGCGCATCCTCAACGCGCTCACCTCGACGCTGGCGACCGGCCCGGCGGCAGCCATGAGCGAGCTTTTCACCGAGCCGAACATCCAAAAACTCGACGGCCGAAAATGGCGGAACATTGCCACGGGCGCACTCGTGGCATTCGCTATGTTGTTGATTTTCAACGCGTTATGGCTCTATTTGCCGACGGAAACCTGGCACGGCATGGCCGCCAATTTTGACAAAACCTTTTGGGTATTCGTCGCGACGGGCTTCGCGGCACAGCTCGTGGACGGACTTTTGGGCATGGGCTACGGGGTCATTTCGCAGATCGTTTTGATGGGCACGGGCGTGCCGCTGGCCTCGATCTCGTCGAGCATCCACACGGCTGAAATGTTCACGTCGGGCGCGTCGGGTTATGCGCACTACCGTTTCGGCAACGTGAACCGGCGGCTTTTCAAGGCACTTTTGGTGCCGGGCGTAATCGGGGCGGTGGCCGGGGCGGCCCTGCTCTCGTGGATCGGCGCGGAATTTTCGGGCTGGGTAAAACCCTTTTTGGCGGCCTACGCGATGTTCTTGGGGCTTCGGATTTTGAGCCGCGCTTTCGTGAAAACCGGCCAAAAAAAGCGCGTCCGCCATATCGGTTGGCTCGCTGGCGCGGGCGGTTTCCTCGATTCGTTCGGCGGCGGCGGCTGGGGGCCGTTGGTGACGAGCACACTTTTGGCGCGGGGCAAAACGCCGCGCTACGTCCTCGGTTCGGTGGCGATGAGCGAGTTTTTCATCACGCTGGCGAGCGCGGTCACGTTTTTTTCGCTGATCGGCATCTCGCATTGGAAGGTCATCGCGGGGCTGGTCGTGGGCGGTGTGGTGGCGGCCCCGTTCGCGGCGCGGCTGGCCGGGAAAGGGCAGCTGGTGGTCGGGA
>JANOQP010000876.1:0-7060 GCA_031414895.1 Saprospirales bacterium | reverse complement strand
GAACTGGCCGCGCCGCTGCCCGATTTTCAGCGCGTGCCGCTCATGGTAGCGGTGGTTGCAGCGGAAAGGTACGGCAACGCCCGCAACCTTGCGCAGATCGAGGCCGCCCGGACGCAGTTCCCCTGCTCGCCGCTCATTGTTGCGTCGGACTCGCGGGACACCGATTTTATCAATTTGGCCTGGGAACAGGGCATCCGAAAGTTCATCAAACTGCCGATTGCGGAGGAACAATTGGGGCCGGTCTTCGACAATTTTTTCAAGACCGTCCCGCCTGCCGTCGCCATTGCCAACCGGAACGTCCCGGCCACTTTTTTGCAAAAAATCCACCGCTTCCTTTGCACCGACCGGTCGGCGGAGCGGCTCAATTTCATCCCGTCGGGACTGCAAAAAATGCTCGCTTGGCCCACCGATGACGAGATGTACGGCAAGCGCCCGGTTTTGGATTTGCGGTTTTTCGGCCAATTTCGGCTCGTTTGCAACGAACAGGACATCAGCAGCCGCTTTTTTGAACAAAAAATCCTCCGAACGCTCCTCATCGGCCTCGTCATGCACGGACATGCGCCCGTGCCGCGCCGGAAATTGGCGGACTCGGTATGGGAATATTTTGCCGGAAAAACAACCTACGAAAACCTCGCCGTCCGCATTTGCCACCTGCGGAAAATCCTCACTGAAACGCTCGGCGTGGCCCATCCGATCCTTTTTGAGAACGAAAACTACCGCCTCAACCCAGCGATCCGCCTCCGCACCGACCTCGCCGAATGGGCCGCCCTTTGGCAACGCGCCCTCGATGCCGATGCCGCGCTCGACCAAACAACGGCCATCCAGTGTTTTGAAAAAATGTTCGAGCTGGCCGCGGGCGATTTTTTGGCCGGCAACATGCTCCAAATCGAGGAGGCCGAGGCTTGGCGCGAGACCACAAAAGAGGTGCGGCTCGCTGCCCTCGACCGTTTGAGCCTCCATTATTTGCAGACCGAAAACTACGTTTCGAGTGCCGAGATCTGTCGCCTCGCGCTGCAAAACGACCCGCTCCAACAACTGATCCACCGCCGGTTGATGTGCGCCTATTTTGCGCTCGGACAGCGCGACCGGGCCCTGCGGCAATACCAAAAATGCCTCGCCGCATGGACTGGCGAGTTTGGCGCGGGCGCGAAATTGGCCGCCGAAACGGAGGAATTGCACAGGATTTTGACAGAGTTGGATTGAAGGGTGTTAATTTTGGCATCAAATCCAAATTTTTCCCGCCATGCGATTGCTCGTTTTCACCCTCGCCCTGCTCCCTTTTTTGGCAAACAGCCAGCCCTCCGGTCACGGGCTTGACAAGGTTTTCGTCCGTTTCCCGGATGATATTTTGTCGACCGATTGCGATTGGGCCAATTTTGGTGCACCCGTTGTTTTCAACCCCGATTCGGTGGCCGTCGAGATCACCTACGGGGACCAAAATATGGGCCTCCCGTCCGACGGTTGCCTGAAACTGTTTCGCGTTTGGCGCATTTTCGTGCCGGGACTTTATGACCCGTCGCTGCCCGATATTATGATCCCAAACCCCTACCAAACGGCCAACCCGCTCGCGCCGATAAATTTTGTCGCGCCGACCGTTTCGCCCGCCGGGACGCTGCCGCCGTGGACTGCCAGTCTGATGAAAATAAAGGCGACCGACACGGTCTTGACCGATTTTTCCATGTTTTGGAAGGCCGATGCGAACGCTTACAATTATGTCCAAATCATCCGGATCGCTGACGTGACCGCGCCGGAAATTGTCAATTGCCCCGCCGCTGCGCCCATTTTTGCGCTCGATTCGCTGCAAAATGACCCCGAATTTTGGAACGATCCGCTTTTTCTGAACCCCCAAAACGGCACAAACGACCTCGGCGAAACAATCGGGGATTTGCAAATTTCGGCGACCGACCAATGTTTTGACTATTTGTCCATCCGATACCTCCTTTTTCTCGACCTCGACCAAAACGGCACGATGGAAACTGTCATCAACAGCCAAAACCCGCCGGCCGCCGGGATGGTCAATTTTGGCAACTCGACGACCCCAAATGGAACGGGCGGCCAACCTGTTTTTTTTGACAAAAGGAATGTCCCGGACGTGTCCAAGTTCCGGTTCTCGCTCCTCCAAGATGTTCTCGGCGGGGCCAATAAATACTCGGTCATTTGGCGGACCGCGGACGCGCCGGCTGTTTTCAAGACACCAAAACTGCCCGCTGGAAACCATAAAATCAAATGGTATGTCGAGGATTATTGTGGAAATGCCTCGGTCTGCGAACACAATTTCAACATTCAAAACGAATCGGTTGCCACCTATTCGCCCGACGAAAATGGGTTTTCCGTCGGCCCTGTCTTCCCGAACCCGGTCGAAAATTGGGCGACGCTGCCCATGTTCTTGCCCAAAAACGAAAAGCTCCAGCTGCGTGTTTTCAGCGCAACCGGAGCTTTGATTTTGGAGAAAAGTGGGGAATTCCCGGCGGGCAAGCAGGATTTTTTATTTGAAATGCCGGAAGGGTCGAGCGGGTTTTATTTTTTTGAGGTCATGGGCGGGCAAAGCGTTGCAGCAGGCAAGCTATTCTGTGGATTTCATTAAATCTGTAGATTATGTTCCACTAATTTCATGAAATATGTAGAATAGGGGTACTTTGATTCGAAGGTGCAAGTTTCAGGTTTTCACTTTTCGGCTTCAACCCAAACTGCCAAATCGGACAATTTTTTGGCCAAAACCTTCCCCGCATTTCCATCGGGCATCAAAACCAGAGCAGGGGAAAAATTGTCGGGATGCGGGTTGTGGAGACAGTTTGCGCCACTTTTACGCACCGAGCCGGCCGAAAATTGAGCAATTTTGAAAAGCGAAAAATCCATCGCGCCCTCATCTTTCAGCTTCTGCCGGATGACCATTTCTCGCGTCAGCATTTTTTCCTGAATTTTTACAAGGAAAATCGGGATCCGTTATTTCTCAAAAAGCGAATCCACGAACGCCTTTTTGTTGAAGACCTGCAATTGCGCCATTTTTTCGCCCACGCCGATGTACCGGATCGGGATCTTGAACTGATCGCTGATGCCGAGCGCGACGCCGCCCTTTGCCGTGCCGTCGAGCTTGGTGAGGGCGAGGCAGGTCAGCTCTGTCGCGGCGGTGAACTGTTTGGCCTGTTCGATGGCGTTTTGGCCCGTCGTCGCGTCGAGGACGAGGAGGACATCGTGCGGTGCGCCGGGCATGGATTTTTCCATCGAGCGTTTGATCTTGCTCAATTCCTGCATCAGGCCGACCTTCGTGTGCAGCCGCCCGGCCGTGTCGATGATGCAGACATCGGCGCCCTGTTCCCGCGCATATTGGATGCTTTCATAGGCGACCGCCGCCGGGTCGGTGTTCATGCCCTTCGAGAAAAAACCGCAGCCGACGCGCTCCGACCAAAGGCGCAGTTGCTCGACCGCCGCCGCGCGAAAGGTGTCCGCCGCGCCGAGGACGACGGTGTGGCCCTTTTGCTGGAATTGGTGGGCCAATTTGCCGATCGTGGTCGTTTTCCCAACGCCGTTCACCCCGACGACCATCAAAACATACGGTTTCACGCCCGCGGGCACCTCATAATCCTCGGCATCGACCGTGCGGTTTTCGGTCAAGATCTCGACAATTTCGTCGCGCAAAATGCTGTGCAGCTCGGCGGTGTCCATGTATTTGTCCTTCGCGATGCGGGCCTCGATGCGTTCGATGATCTTGACCGTCGTTTCGAGGCCGACATCGGCGGAGATCAACGCGGCCTCCAATTCGTCAAGGACCTCCGTATCGACGGTGCTTTTTCCGGCGACGGCCCGGCTGATCTTGTCAAAAAACCCGGCTTTTGTTTTTTCGAGGCCCTTGTCGAGGTCCTCCTTTTTTTCGCGGGAGAAGAATTTTGAGAAAAATGACATCCGTATTAATGAGATAATGGGTGAATGTGAAAATGGGCTAATTCGTTGGCAATCAATGGGTTGTGCAATTAAAACCAGGCCAACCTATTTCCATTCTTGAAGGTCAGGTTCGACGTAGAGCCATTTGACCTCCGGGCAGTTTTCGCGCAATTTTGATTCAAATTGATTGATTATTTGGCTCACTTCGAGCGCGGAAAGGTGCGGTTCGCACTTTATTTTTACGCAAACAAGCACCTCTCCGGGGCCTTGCTGCATGGTGATGCAATTGATGAGGCTGTTGATTTTTGGATTTTGGGCGGAGATTTCCCCGGCCATTTTCGAGATCTTTGGGTCGGCGCTTTCACCGATCAGCAGCGATTTTACCTCGATGCTCAAAAAAATCGCCACGCCGATCAAAACCACGCCGATTGCGAACGAACCGGCCGCATCGAACCGCCCATCGCCCGTAAAATAGGCCGCCAACATCGCAAAAAGCGCGATGACGAGACCGAGGACCGCCGCCGAGTTTTCGCCAAAAATGACGACGAGGTCGCTGTCCTTTGTCTCCCGGATATACCTGAAAAACGGGGTTGCGCCGCGCCTTTTGTTCATCTCGACGATGTTCGAATAGGTCGCGTAGCCCTCCAAAATGATCGCAAAAACCAGTACGCCAACGCCCCAGGCGATATTTTCCACGGGTTCCGGGGAGCCGTATTTATGGATGCCCTCGTATATGGAGAACATCCCGCCGACCGAAAAAAGCAGCATCGCCACCATGAACGACCAAAAATAGACCGAGCGGCCGTAGCCGAGCGGGTGCTTCGCATCAGCGGGCCTTTTCGCCTGGATCACGCCCATCAAAAGCAGGCCCTGATTGGCGCAATCGGCGAACGAGTGGATGGTCTCGGCGAGCATCGCGCCCGATTTTGTCATCACTGCGGCGACGGCCTTCGCAGCGGTGATGGCGAGGTTGACGAAAAGGCTCTGAACGATATGGCCCGTGCCGTGGCTGGAATTTTCTGCGCCCATTTTTTTGTTGGAAACCGTTTTTTGGGCGGGTTGCCCGGGTGAAATTTCCCGCAAATTAACTCAAATTTTAAAACCTTGCACCGCAAAACAGCCCGATCCAAAATGATAAAATTTGAAAACGAACCGCCCAATGGCTTTTACGCGACCCTCCGCGAGCGCGGCGAAACCTACCTCGCCACGGCCCCAAAAACGGCGCAAAATTTCCTTTTTGCAAAGGCCGTTTTTTTCGTCGCGGCCTATTTTTTCTGTTTTTACAACGTGCTTTTTGGGGAAAACCTGTGGATTTGGTTCGCGCTGATGGGCTTTTTCACCGTCCCGATGATCCTCAATATCGGCCACGAGGCTGTCCACAACGCCTTTTCAAAAAACGCGCGGCTCAACCTTTTTTGCGCCCAGGTTTTCAACCTCGTCGGCGCGAGCGGCCTCGTTTGGCGCGAGCGGCACGTCAAGTCGCACCATGTTTTGCCCAACATTTACGGCCACGATTCGGACATCGCACAGAACAAACTGGCCCGCATCGCCCCGGCCACGCCGCATATCCCGGCGCACCGGTTCCAGCATTTTTATATGCCCGGATTGTATTTGATCTACACGCTCAACTGGTTGATTTACAGGGACTTCAAAGATGCGCGGCGCTTTTTTTCAAAAAGAAACGATGCCCCTCGGCAATGGGCGATCCTGATTTTTACCAAAATATTTTACTTCGGCTACGCTCTTTTTTTGCCCATGGTCGTGCGTCCGGAAAGTTGGGCGACGGTCTTTTTGGGGTTCATTTTGATGCAATTTGTGCTCAGCGCGACCACTTTTTTGGTGCTCGTCTCAGCGCATGTCGGCGAGGGCGCGGTGTTTCCCGAACCCGACGCGGAGGGGAAAATCAACCACTCCTGGGCGGCCCACCAACTGATCACGACGACCGATTTTGCGCCGGGAAACTGGCTCGTCACGCACCTTTTCGGCGGCTTCAACCACCATGCGGTGCACCATTTATTTCCACAGGTTTCGCACGTTTATTACCCCGGCCTCACGAATATCGTGGTGCAAACGGCGGGCGAATTTGGGCTGCCGTACAATTGTTTCGCGACCATTCCGGGGGCGGTTATGTCGCATTTCCGGTTTTTGAAAAAGAACGGGGCAGGGCCTGTTTTTGATGAAATCTGAATTTTACCACAAAGCGCACGAAGGTTTCACAAAGGAGAATAAACCATTGACAATCACATGATCAGGATAAAAATTGTCGCCTCAAAAACCGATCGCCGTGAGTTCCTCGACCTCCCGAAACACTTTTTAGGTAGCCATCCGAACTTCATTTGCCCGCTCGATTCGGACATCGAAAACACGTTCGACCCGGCCAAAAATCCACTCTTCAAAAACGGCGAGGCGGTCCGTTTTTTGGCCATCGACGGGGCCGGAAAAACCATTGGCCGGGCCGCCGCTTTCATCGACCACCGGACGGTCAACACGTTCGATTGTCCGACGGGCGGAATGGGATTTTTCGATTGTGCCGAGGACAAAAAAATTGCTTTCCAGCTTTTTGAAACCTGCCAAAACTGGCTCGCCGAACGCGGCATGGAGGCCATGAACGGCCCAATCAATTTTGGCGAAAACCACCGCTTTTGGGGGCTTTACCGGAGCGGCGAAAGCCCGCCCGTTTTTGGGCAGTTTTACCATCCGCCCTACTATCGCGCTTTTTTTGAAAACTATGGTTTTGGGGAATATTTCAACCAAGAGTTCATGAGCGCGGACATCCGAAATTTCGACTTCGTGGAGCGTGTAATGCCTGGTTATGAATCACTTATGGCCGACAAATTATTTTCATGCAAACATATTGGCGAGGTCGGCGCGGCAAAGTTCACCGAAGATTTTTGTGAAGTTTATAACCGCGCCTGGGCCGTCCACACGCATTTTACGCCGATGGGGACCGACCGTTTTGCCGCCCTTTTGCGCAAGCTGAAACCGGTTTTCGACAACGAGCTTTTTTGGGTCGCCTATCATGGCGAACAGCCGATCGGCATCTATTTGATGCTCCGCGACCTCAACCCTTTTTTGAAAAAAACGAACAACGGCCGCATGGGCCTTTTCCAAAAAATAGCGCTTAAAATCTGGTTGATGACGGGCGGTTGTCGGCGGATCTACGCGCTCGTTTTCGGCATCG
>JANOQP010000875.1:0-6081 GCA_031414895.1 Saprospirales bacterium | reverse complement strand
GGGCGCAAGCGGCACAAAACCGCCCACCACATAGCTCAAACCGATGTTGAGCGCGGAATTTCGGGCGCGGGCCGCATCCGGTTTTTCGAGGCCAAGCTCGTAGCGCATCATGAACTCGACCCATTTTTCCTTGTCTTGCGCCATTTCCTCGACGACGAGTTTTAGGGTTTCCGGGCGGATGCCGTAGCCGGCGAGTGCCTCGGCGACCTCCTCTTTTTCTTTTTCGGGAAATTTTTCGACCTCAAAATGTTCGCGCCTCAGCTCGGAATCATAATGTTCCTGTTCCGTTTTGCCCGCCAGATAACCGCCGAGGCCCATCGCGATGCTGCCCGCCGCGATTTCCGCCACGCCCGCCGCGATGATGATATTGTTGGTGAAAACCGCGCCCGTCAGCCCCGCCGCGAGCGCGAAAGGGACGGTCAGCCCATCGGCCATCCCGATGACGACATCGCGGACGAGGGCCGAACTTTGAAAATGCGCCTCGTGATGATGGTCGGGCTGATGATGGAGGTGGAAATCGGACATCCTTTTTTTGGGCAAAAGTAAAAAGGCAAAAGGCAAAAGTGACGACCCGCACTTTTGCCTTTTGCCTTTTCACTTTTGTCTTTTCACTTCAATTCATCACCACAATTTTCGCCACCACGCTTGCCTCCGGCGAATCAAAAACCGCCGTCCCCGTCGCCAAAACGAGATACACGCCCGATGCGACCCGCCGCCCCAAATAGTCGCGGGCATCCCAAACAGCTTGGCCGCCGAGCGATTTTCCCTCAAAAACAAGTTGGCCGTTCACGTCCACGATCTTGATGTTCGCGTCGCGGGCGAGGCCGTTGATGGCGATCGGGCCGTCGTAGTTTGGCATGACCGGGTTCGGGAACGCATAACTGTCCGGCTGGTTGACGCTCGTGCCGTCGGTCGCGTCGGTGCGGAAGGTGATCACGCCTTTTTCGGTGCCGACCCAGACATCGCCGTTCGCGCTGTTGATGCCGATGGCCGTGATGATATTGTCAAAAAGCGGGCTGTTCTCCGTCGTGAAACGGGCGACAGTCTCGGTGCAATCGGGCGAAAAAACGAACACCCCGGTCGTCGTGCCGACCCATTTCCGGTTCGCACCATCAATTGCGATACATCGTATATCGTTGTCTTTCAACAAGTTCTGCAAAAAACCGTCGATGTCCACGATGGGCCACGAGCCGCCGCACTCTGCCGAAAGGATGTTCGAGCCGCACTGAAAACCGACCATGCCCTTGTCTGTGCCGACCCACATATCGCCGTCGAGGTCGAGCGCAAAACAGTTCACGCGGTTGCTCGGCAGCACGGAATTGGATGACGTGACCGTCCGCGATTTGTCGTCGCCCTCGTCGTCGATATCGGCCCCCGAATCGAGGACGTAAATGCCGCCCGTCGTGCCTGCGGCGAACCATTTGAAGTCGTTTTTGTCGATGGCCATGTGAAAGGTCTCGCCGTTGCCGACCGGGGCATTGAAGCGTTTCCAGTCGCCGTCTTTTTTCAAAACGACGATCGGCTTGCCGGATTTATAGTTCGAGATCCAGAGGTTTTGCTCGGAATCAAAGGCTAGCCCACCGATTTGGGTGCGAGCTGCGTCGCCGATCGCGCCCTGCAAAAGGGAATTGTTTTTCGTGAAACCGCGCAAAACCTGCCCGGTCGCCGGGTCAAATTCGACGAGGCCGCCGTAAAACGAGCCGACCCAAAGTTTTTTCGACTCCTTATTATATGCCATGCGCCAAAAATCGAAATCGATGCCTTCGTTGGTGATGATCGGCTGGTTTTTCCGGTTGAAGGTTTGCCAGCCCTCCGTTTTTTTGAACGAATAAAAACCATCGCCGTCGTAGGTGAATTTTGGCTGGCTCGAAACCGTCCCCGCCGCCATAAAAGTCCTGCCCTCGGCAAACAAAAACGCCGCGCTGCCCTGCCTGAACGGCGAATTATAATTGAAAGCCTCGCCCCAACCGCCATCGACGTGAAGCAAACGAAGATTATCGTAGCCGTCGGAATGCCAGATCTGGCCCGCTTCGTCCTCAACGCTTTGTAATGGGAAATTCACTTCTTGGGTAAAAACCTGCGGCGCGGAGGCCAGGTCCGAGAAGCGCAAAAGTGGGGCAGACCCGCAATTGGTCGTCGAAACACAATCAAGCCCGGCCAAAAGTCCCGGCCCTTCGCTCGTCAAATATTTTATGCGAAATTTTGGGTCGATGGGATAAAAATCGACCGGCGGTTGTCCGGGCGAGAGCGTGGCCAATTTTTTTCCGTTGATGTCAAAAACCAGTTTCCCCTGAAAATTGTGGACCACCTTGCTCGAAAAATCCGCGGGCAGCCCGTCCGCCGGGCCAAGGAGTTCCCACGTTGAAAAGTCGGCGAGGTTGGCCCCGTTTTTCGCTGCGCGATAAATGCCGTCATCGGTCGCCGCGTAAAAAAAATCGCCGAGCGAGGCCATGCCCCAAACGGGCAGCCCGGTAAAAGTGGTGAACTCAAATTCCTGCGCATCGAGCGAAAATTTGGCGATGCCGAAGCCGCAACAAAACCATGCCGCGCCATTTTCCACAAAAATATCGTAGATTTTCTTGTCGCCGAGGATGGTCGTGTTGGTCTTGATGAACGGGATATTGGTCACCAGCCCGTTTTTCAAAAGGTCGATATTCGAGTTGAAATAGGTGACGATCAGCGTCCCGCTGGCCGCGTCGTACTTGATCGGCCCCATCCCGGTCTCGCTCAAACCGTCGGTCGGGGTGATATACCGAGGGGCGCGGTCGCTTTTTTGCAATTCGAGGATGGCCCATTCGGTGGCGAACCAAATTTTTTCCGCGCTTTGCGTGACCCAAATCGAGCGTTGCCACGGGAGGTGCTGTTCCCATTGGCCGATTTTGAGGGTGCTTGCGCTGGTCGAATCTTGGGCCATTGTTTTTGTGGCAAAAAGGAAAAAGGCAATGGGCAAAAGGGTCGTGGCGAGTAAAAATGGGCGCATGATAATTTATTTAGTCGCCCAGTTTTTTGGTCAAATTGCGCAAATCCCAAGCCCCAAACTGTTGTCATGCTGAACACCCTATGCTTACAGCATAACAACAGCTTGGGGCTTGGAATCTGTGCAATTTGTCAAAGAATACTGGGCTTGTTTTTTTGTAAATGATGCGAATAATGGGTTGAAGCCAGCCCCAGCGGGGCGAAATATTGGTAGACTAGGACCCAACATGGTTTGTTTAGCCCCAGCGGGGCGGAATGTTTTTCGAGTAACCAATATCCCGCCCCGCTGGGGCTAAAAGATGAGCCTTTCAGCAATTTGCTACCAACATTTCGCCACGCTGGGGCTGGCTTCAACCCATTATTCGCATAAAAGGCAATTTCCCGTTCACTTATTGCCGTCGGCAAAGTTTTTAAAAAATCCGTCGCCGCGCCTTTTTTTGGGAAACTAAAAAGCCACCCGCCGACAGTTGCCCGTTGATGGATGGCCTATTTTTCTTCCTAAAACATTGATTTTCAATGAATTAGAACAGCGATTCGATGATGTTCTCCTCGGTCACGCCCTCGGCCTCGGCCTTAAAATTGCGGACGATGCGGTGCCGCAAAACGAGGTTCGCGATTGCGCGGACATCCTCGATGTCGGGCGAATATTTCCCCCGGATGGCCGCGTGGCATTTTGCGCCCAGCACGAGATATTGCGAAGCGCGCGGGCCTGCGCCCCAGGCGATATAATTGTTGACCTCTTTCGTGGCGCGCGGCGTGTTCGGGCGCGATTTGGTGGCGAGGCCGACCGCATATTCGAGCACATTGTCGGAGACCGGGATCTTGCGGATCAAATCTTGAAATGCCAAAATATCCGCCGCCGTCAAAACGTGGCGAAGGTCGGCGCGGTAGTTCGACGTGGTGTTTTTGACGACCATCACTTCTTCCTCGTAGCTCGGATAGGTGAGCGGGATGTTGAACATGAAACGGTCGAGCTGCGCCTCCGGGAGGGGGTAGGTGCCCTCTTGCTCGATCGGGTTTTGCGTGGCCAGCACGAAAAACGGTTTCGGCAAATAATGGCGGCTGCCGCCGACCGTCACGACGCGCTCTTGCATGGCCTCCAAAAGTGCGGCCTGCGTTTTCGGCGGCGTCCGGTTGATCTCGTCGGCGAGGACGATATTGGCGAAAATCGGGCCTTTGTTAAAGCGAAAAGTGCGCGATTCGTCCAAAATTTCGTTGCCCGTGATGTCCGAGGGCATCAGATCGGGCGTGAACTGGATGCGCTTGAACTCAAGGTCGAGCACCTCGGCGATGGTCGAGACGAGCAAAGTTTTTGCCAACCCCGGCACGCCCACGAGTAGGCTGTGGCCGTTGGAAAACAGCGAAATGATGACTGCTCGGACGACATCGTCCTGCCCAACGATCACTTTTGAAATCTCTTTGGAAAGGTCTTTATAGGCTTTCGCGAGGGCATCTACTGCCTCGACATCCGAATTGTATTGGGCCATGTTTTTTGTTGGATATTAAGATATTAGGATATTGGACCGTAAAGGTTGGCTAAACGTCGTTGTAAAAGGTCTTGTTTCGCAAAACGGCTGGCAAATGTAGAAATTCGCCCGAAATCGCCGCAGGGCTTTCGATTGATGGTTGGATTTTGGCGCGGCTTTCTAATTTCGCCCAACTTTTTTATAAAAATACATGGCAACTACCGACCTCACACGGCTCAAAACAATCTGCATCCAGGTGCGCCGCGACATTCTCCGCATGGTTTTCAACGTCCAAAGTGGGCATCCGGGCGGATCGCTCGGCACGACCGAATTTTTTGTCGCGCTCTATTTTGAAATCCTGAAACACAAGCCCGGCAAGTTTTCAATGGCCGGCAAAAAAGAGGACCTTTTCTTTTTGTCGAACGGCCATATCTCGCCCGTTTGGTACTCGGTGCTGGCGCGGTCCGGCTATTTTCCGGTGAAGGAACTGGCCACTTTCCGCAAACTGAACACCCGGTTGCAGGGCCACCCGACGACCCACGAAGGTCTGCCCGGTGTCCGCATCGCCTCCGGTTCGCTCGGCATGGGCATCTCGGTCGCAGCGGGCGCGGCGCTCGCCAAAAAACTCGATGGCGACAACCGCACCGTTTATTGCATGACCGGCGACGGCGAATTGCAGGAAGGCCAGATCTGGGAGGCCATGCTCTTCGCGGCCAGCCAAAAAATCGACAACCTCATCGTCACGGTCGATTGGAACGGCCAGCAAATTGACGGCTCGACCGATGCCGTGAACTCGCTCGGCAACCTGCCCGCGAAGTGGAAAGCCTTCGGTTGGGAGGTCTTGATCGGCGAAAAGGGCAACGACCTCGCCGCCGTGATCGACATTTTGAAAAAGGCAAAACGCAAGACCGGCAAGGGAAAACCCGTCGTTATTTTGTTGAAGACCGAAATGGGCCACGGCGTCGATTTTATGGCCGGGACGCACAAATGGCACGGAAAATCGCCCAATCAGGAGCAAATGGACTCGGCGATGGCGCAGCTTCCGGTGACGGAACTGGGGGATTTTTAGTTGAAAAACAACCAGCATCATGCAACGACTTATCATCAAAAATTTTGGGCCAATCGAGGAATTGGACATTGAAGTGAAAGACTTCATGGTTTTCGTTGGCCCACAAGCGAGCGGGAAGAGCACGGTTGCGAAATTGGTTTATTTTTTTAAAAAATTGAGGGATGAACTGATTAATGATTTTTTGAGACATAGTCCAATGGACTCCAGTCAGCTAACACAGCATTTGAAAGAGGATGCGCGCATTGAGTTTCAGAAAATTTGGGGGCATGATATTCAGCCGGGAAATGGTTTTGTCGAGTTTCAATATTCGGCCGGACTTTCAATCACCCTAACGCCGAGGTACGACCACCGCTTTGACTTGGTTAGTTTCAGTTTTAGCGACGGTTTTTCAAGGATAATCGAAGAGGCAAGAGAGGATCTCAACAAAGTTTTGGAGGTTATCGAATCCAAAAAAGAACCGAATAGTTCTATCCTTGAAAGGCTTGAGTCTGATTGGGCAATAGCCGTTAAAGAGCGTTTCAATTCAATTTTTGGTGACGACAGGGATTTGGTTTTTGTTCCTGCAGTTCG
>JANOQP010000874.1:0-2100 GCA_031414895.1 Saprospirales bacterium | reverse complement strand
CCCGCGAATCAGCCTTTTTTGTTTGGTTTTTGAATCATTGTGCGGAGATGTTTTGGCTCAATATTGTGCTAGAATGTCGGCACAGCCGACGGAATATTAGACACGAGATACGCTTCGCTAATCTCGCGCAGCGGGCGGAATATTTAGGCATGAGATACGCTTCGCTAATCTCGCGCCAGCGGGTGATGCACTCTGCTAATCTCGCGCCAGAGAGGTCAGCCTTTTTTGTTTGGAAACGTCCCACCAGTCGGGTTGCCGCGAGGCTTCCTTCCATTTTTGAGGAAATATTGGTCGATGTGGTCGTCCTCGATGCCTTTTGCCTTCACCCTGCCCTCGATATTTTTGATGAGGATATTTCCGAAAAAACGCAACAAGCCAACGGCCCGATTGAGAAAATCAACTTGGGTTCGCAGCCGCTTCGACTGGCCGTCCAGTTCGACCGGGTCATCAGAAATGCCGTACTTGAAAACGTCGTCTTCATGCCCGTCCAGGATTTCGTAAAGGTGGTGCGGATTTGGGTTTTGGAGGGAATTGCCGTGGTCGCCCATGTTTTACAACGTAATGGTGTCCGCTCCCCAACCGTTGGGATTGAAGCCGGTTTCGTACATATATTTGGGGAAATGTTCGAGTTTTTTGCCCGTTTTGCGAAACCACGCCCGTTCGGGGATGACCAAAATGGCTTCAAAAAACAGGTCTTTGGGAAATGAGGACGGGTTTTTCAGCACGGCTTCGTAGCGTTCCCGCCCATTAGCGACCGCACAGCACCGGGCATACAAGAACAGGTCTGATGAAACCCTGTCCGCCTCGCCGCTTGAAAATTGGGCATAAATCCGCCCGTCCAACAGGTAGAGTTTTTCAGAAAGAAGGTCAAAAAAGGTCAAGATGTCCGTTTCGCGCCGCCGGACAAGGTGTTGGATGGCTGGCTCGATGACGGCATCGTCGTTGCCCGTTTTTGCCCAGTCCAATTGGGCCATAATTTCCCAAAACTTGTCCTCGTTCATCGGGCTGGCCGCCATCGCGCTTTCGGAAGGGGCGGTGATTTCTACATCCACATCCTGACCTGCATAGGTTTCTTGCCACTTTTCGAGGATGGGGCGGGTGAGTTCGGCCAATTTGACGCGCTGGACTGTCATTTTCGGTGGATTTTATAGGGCAAATATACCAAAAAGGAGCGGGATGGTTTCAGGTGCGCTAGAGGACTTGTTTTGGCTCCATATTGTGCTGAACTGTCGGCACAGCCGACGGGATATTGGGCACGAGATGCGCTTCGTTAATCTCGCGCCAGCGGGTTTTTTATATAAAAAAGGCTGGTTCGTGGGGCGGGTCAGCATTTTTTATAGTTTTCTTTATCCTACCTTTACAAAAATTTTCACCAAAAAAGTGGTTTGCAAAACATACGATTACAGCAATCATGCGCTGTTGAAAATGTTCAGAAGAAACATTTCAGCGGAAGAAGTGGAGGAAACGATAATAAACGGTATCGAAATTAGGGACTACCCAAACGACAAGCCGTACCCAAGTTTTTTGGTCCTTCATTTTCCAAACAAAAGACCGCTTCACGTTGTAATCAGCAAGGACATTGCGAGCGGCACCTGTTTTGTGATTACTGCTTATGAACCGGAACAAGCGGCTTGGACACCAGATTTCACCGCTAAAATTTAATAAATGTCATGCGTTATTGCCCGATTTGCAAAGAAGGAAGCCTGATTGCCGGAAAAACAACCGTCATGCTGGAACGCGATGGCGCCATTGTGTTGCTCAAATACGTCCCTGCCTCGGTCTGCGACAACTGCGAAAGCTATTTCCTCGATAGCGCAACCACCCGCGAGGTGCTGAAAACCGCCAACCGCTCCATCCAAAACGGGACAGAACTGGAGGTCGTGCGGATGCAGGGCGAGGTTGCTTGACGGCCAGATTGATGGTTTTGAAGGTTCATATTGATAAAAAAAAGGCCGGTTCGTTGAGCGAACTGGCCTTTTTTTTTTGGGTTTTCTTTCAGGCCCATGAACGCACGTGGAGGGCGGTGTTTTGGCTCAATTTTGTGCTGGACTGTCGGCACAGCCGATGGAATATTAGCAACGAGATACGCTTCGCTAATCT
>JANOQP010000873.1:0-2440 GCA_031414895.1 Saprospirales bacterium | reverse complement strand
TTTGAAAAAACGACCGCCCAATCCGCGCCCGCCGACTCCATATATATGCATGCGCAAAAAATGCCGGAATATCCCGGGGGCCGCGCCAAACTGACTGAATACCTCGTCGCGAACGTGAAAATGCCGCAAAAATGCCGCGACGCGAGCGTGGGCGGCATGACGATCGTCGAATTTGTGGTCGAAAAAGATGGGAAACCGTCCAATTTTACGGTCGGGGTGAGCGCGACCGAGCCTTTTTTGGGCGACAAAAAGAAGTTTGAGCTGGCCAAACTGCTCGACAAGGAAGCCCTCCGGCTTGCCGGGAACATGCAAAATTGGTCGCCCGCCGAACAGAACGGACAGCCCGTCAGGATGCGGATGCGGTTGCCGGTGAAATTTACGATCTCGTTTTGAAACGACGTTTTGTGCGGACAATGCGCTAAAAATTGACCTGAAATGCCCAAAATCGGGTTATTTTTGCCCGCAAACCTTTTTTAAAGATGACCGAAAATACAATCTACATGGGTGTCAATGCGCCAAAAATCCACCAGCGGATCATCGGAAGGTTGATGATGCAACTCGGCATTTTGTTTTACCGGGAAGGTCAAATACCGTTCGAGCCGTTCCCGGAAACGATGATCGACGAGAGCCAAACCAGCCCAACGCCCGATATTTTGCTTTTTGACAATGAAAAAAAGCAAAACCAGGTCATCATCGAAGTGAGCGGCAACACGGGCGCGCGCCGCGATTTTGAAAAGGTAAAAATTTTGGTTGAGGAATATTCCGTGCCGGAAGGTTTTGTCTATAATTACGACACCCGTGTGTGGCGGAAATACACGCTTGGGAGCGGCGAAGATTTCAAAAGGCCCTCTTTCAGCCAATTGATCCAAGTAGATTTGGCTGAATTGTTAAAGTGAACTAACTAAAACGTCCGCGAAGTTTCAAACCTCGCGGACGTTTTTTTTTCTCGAAACTCAAAACCCGAAACCATCAATTGGCCGCCGCATGCGGGATGGCCTGCCGCAACCGCCCAATGGCGAGTTCGAGGACCTGCTCCATCCGGTCGACATAATGGAATTTGAGGCCCTCGATATAATCCTGTTCGATGTCCTCGATATGTTTACGGTTCTCGCGGCAGAGGATGATCTCTTTGAGCCCGGCGCGTTTTGCGGCCAAGATTTTCTCTTTGATGCCGCCAACGGGCAGCACTTTTCCGCGCAGCGTGATCTCCCCGGTCATGGCGATGAACGGTTTTAGCGGTTTTTTGGTGAACGCGGAGGCGAGCGCGGTCATCATGGTGATGCCCGCCGATGGGCCGTCCTTCGGGATGGCGCCCTCCGGGATGTGGACGTGGATGTCAAATTTTTCAAAAACCTCGATGTCCACGCCGATCATGTCGGCATTGGATTTCAAAAAAGTGAGCGCGGTCGAGGCCGATTCTTTCATCACCTCGCCGAGGTTTCCGGTCAGGGTGAGCCGCCCGGTGCCTTTCGAAAGGCTTACTTCGATGAACAAGATCTCGCCGCCGACGGAGGTCCATGCAAGCCCGATGGCCACGCCGGGCGGTTGTTGCTCGGAATAAGTGTCCTTTGAAGTGACCGTCGGGCCGAGGATCGCGCGGAGGTGTTCCGGTTTGACGGTCGGCTCGATAGGGTCGTCCATCGCGACTTTTTTGGCGATATTGCGCATCACGCCAGCGATTTGGCGCGACAAATTGCGCACGCCGCTCTCGACGGTGTAATCCTCGATGATCGCGACGAGGGTTTTTTCGTTGATCTTCGTCTGGGCGGGTTTGAGGCCATGCTCTTTGCGAAGCTCGGGGATAAGGTGGCGTTTGGCGATTTCCACTTTTTCCTCCATCGAATAACCGCTCAATTCGATGATCTCCATCCGGTCCAAAAGGGCGGGCTGGATCGTCGAAAGCGAATTTGCCGTGGCGATAAAAAGCACTTTCGAGAGGTCAAATTCGAGTTCGAGGTAATTGTCCTGAAAGGTCGTGTTTTGTTCCGGATCCAAAACTTCGAGCAGCGCGGACGACGGGTCGCCCCGGAAATCCTTGCCAACCTTATCGATTTCGTCCAATATAAAGACCGGATTGGCCGATTTTGCCTTTTTGAGACTTTGGACAATCCGCCCCGGCATCGCGCCGATATAGGTCTTCCGGTGCCCGCGGATTTCGGCCTCGTCGTGCAGGCCGCCGAGCGACATGCGGATATATTTCCGTTTCAATGCCTTCGCGACCGATTGGCCAAGGGAAGTTTTGCCGACGCCGGGCGGGCCGACGAGGCACAAAATCGGTGCTTTCATGTCGCCCTTCAATTTCAAAACGGCGAGGTGTTCCATGATCCGCTCCTTCACTTTGGTCATGCCAAAATGGTCTTTGTCGAGGACGATTTTTACTTTCCGGAGGTCAAAATTGTCCTTTGTATATTCGTTCCACGGCAAATCGACGATGGTTTCG
>JANOQP010000872.1:0-2725 GCA_031414895.1 Saprospirales bacterium | reverse complement strand
GGTCGGTCAAATCGTGCTGGATCGGCACGACCGAAACGTAGCCGTGCGTCAGGGCCCAATCGTCCGTGTCCTCGCCGTTGTCGTCGTTTGTGAACTTGCCCGTGAGCCAATAATAGGGCTGCCCCGACGGCGTTTTTCCCTCCTGAAAATCCTCCTGCCAACGCCCGTCGGACTGTCGGCAGACGCGGATGCCCTTTATTTCGGCGACCGGGAGCTTCGGAAAATTGACGTTCAACAGGTGGCAGCCGCCCGGCTTCGGGTTTTTGAGCATCCATTTCATGATGATGGACGCGAAATGTTTTGCCGCCGAAAAATCCGCCTCGAACGAGAGGTCGAGCAGCGAAAAACCGATCGCATCGATGCCCTCGAGCGATGCTTCCATCGCCGCCGAGACCGTGCCGGAGTACAAAATATTGATGCTCGCGTTCGACCCGTGGTTGATGCCGGACACACAGAGATCGATTTTTCGGCCCTTCAAAATGACGTGCCGCGCCAATTTTACACAGTCCACCGGTGTCCCATCGACCTGATATGCCTCTATTTCGGGGTAAAGTTTCACTTTTTTGGGCCGCAGCGGCGCGTTCAATGTCAGTGCGTGGCCCTGTCCCGACTGCGGCGAATCGGGCGCGACGACCACGACCTCGCCGATTTGGGAGGCCGCTTCGATGAGCGCACGGATGCCGGGGGCGGTGATGCCGTCGTCGTTGGTGACCAAAATTAGCGGTTTTTTCATCCTATTTTTTGTTCATTTTTTCAAACTCGCGCACCAGTTCCTCCGGCGTTTTGCCGAGGTTTTTGAGTGCCGCTTTTGCGTCGTCCGCAAACTCATCGTTCGGGAATTTTTTGAGGAACTCTTCGTACGCTTTTTTTGCGCCAGCCAGGTCCTTGAAATTGTTTTCCATCGTGAAAGCCCGCATAAAAGCAGCTTGCGGGGCCTTTTTCGAACCGGGCCATTCGGCCAAAACGCGGTCGTAAATGGTGATCGCCTTCAGATAGTTTTCCGCTGCGTTGGCCGCCTCCGCCGCGCTCAAAAGCAGCACCGGGCTGCGCTCCGGGTCTTTGCGAAAGGTGGCGGCGGCATCGGCGGTGAAGGCATATCGCATCGCCATTTCGCGGTCGATACGGTTGGTGGAATCGATGACGAACCGTTTTTTCATCGAAACGAGCGCGGAATCGAGCCAGTTGATATTGTTTTTCAAAAGTGAATTTACCCGATCAAACTCCGTTGCCTCGAACCGCATAGTGCTCAGTTCCTTGTACTTGATGTCGCGGGAAATCAGCGCGACGGTCGTCATCGGCTCGCTCAAATTTTGGCCCTCGCCGTGCTTTGTGATGGCATCGCCCGCAAATTGAAGGGCGACCTGCGATTCCTTCAGCCGCGCCGCGACCGAGCTGGCAGCGGTCAAATATTTGAAGCAATTGGCGTGGTCGGCGGCATTGTTGCCCACAAAGGTTTTCACGGCAATGATATATGCCTCGTAATTGGTCTTGGACGGCGTTTTTTTGAACGTGGCCTCGGCCTGTTGGGCGGCAATGGTCGTGTCTTTTTTGCAGGAAAAAATGGCCAAAATGCAGAGGCTGAAAAGGAAGGTTTTGTTGAACATCGTGTGTGAAATGTCTATAAATTGGATAATTTTTTCAATGAAATCAATACGGTCATTCGGCCCAAACAAATTTCCCGTGCGCCGTTTTCAGCTCGACCGAGGCCCGCCCGTCTTTCGACTTTTTGACATGGCCAATGACCTGCGCATCGATATTGAACGACCGCGCGATTTCCAGCACCGTAGCCGCGTCCTTTTTCGACAAATAGACCTCCAAACGGCAGCCCATATTGAAGACCTGGTTCATTTCGCGCCAATCCGTGCCGCTTGCTTTTTGGATAAAATCGAACAGCGGCGGCACCGGCAACGGGTTGTTTTTGACGATGCGGAGGCCGGGCGCGAACTTCAAGACTTTGGTCTGCCCGCCACCTGTGTTGTGGATAATGCCGTGGATTTTGGAGCGGTGCGTTTCGAAAAGTTTTTGCAAGAACGGCAAAAATGTCCGCGTCGGCGAGAGCAAAAGTTTGCCAACTTGAATGTCCTTTCCGTCAATTTTGATGGTATCGGTCAACCGGCCCTTGCCCGTATAAACAACCTCGGCGGGCAGGTTCGGGTCGTGCGATTCGGGATATTTTTCGCTGTAAATTTTAGACAGAACGTCGTGCCGTGCACCCGTCAAACCATTGCTGCCCATGCCGCCGTTGTACTCGGTTTCATACGTCGATTGCCCATAACTTGCCAGCCCGACGATGACATCGCCCGGCCTTATCTTATTGACTATCAACGATTTGCGCGGCATCCGGGCGAAGGCCGTGAACCCAACATCGATCGTCCTGACAATATCACCGACATCGGCGGTCTCGCCCCCGGCAGAAAAAATGCGCACCCCGTGCTGCGCCATTTTTTTGATAAAACCCTCGGTCGAGTTGATGATCGCGGCGATGACATCGCCCGTGATCTTGAGCTTGTTGCGCCCGATGGTCGAGCTCAACAAAATATTGTCGGTGCAACCGACGCAGCCCATGTCGTCGAGGTTCATCACGATCGCATCCTGCGCGATGCCGGCCCAAACGGAGAGGTCGCCCGTTTCGCGCCAAAAAAGATAGGCGAGGCTCGTTTTCGTCCCGGCCGTGTCGGCGTGCATGATGTTCACATGGCGGTCGGAGCCGCCCGCGTGGTCGGGC
>JANOQP010000871.1:0-3296 GCA_031414895.1 Saprospirales bacterium | reverse complement strand
GGCTTGAACGAGGTTTTCGGCAGCAAGTTGCGCCATGATCTTTGTTGAAAAATCAACGGACGGAGCGGCAAATGACAAGGCCGTGATTTCGGTTTTTATGTCAATAAAACGGGTTGAAACGGTTTCGTCCACCTTGATTTGGGTCGCGACCAAACGCCGCTCGGACGGCGGCAAGATGCCGTCGCGAAAATCGCGCAATTGCTCGTCGGTGATGATTGGTTTCAAGTTCATGGTGCAAATATCGTTGAAAATTGGGTTTCCGTCAAATGCCGCATCCGGGCGCGGGCGCGGCAGAGGCGGGTCTTTGCGGCATTCGGTTCGATTTGTAGGATCTTGCCGATCTCGTCAAGGGTCTGTTCGTTGAGGTAAAAAAGGGTCAAAATGGTCGAATCTTCCGGGGAGAGCCGCGCCAAAACGGCCCCGATTTGCTGGTTTTGCCCCGCGGCCTCGAGTTTTTCGAGTGCGGAAATATGGCCATCGGGCAGGTCGGGCGGGCGGTCAAAACCATCGAGCTGGACGTGCGCGGCGCGGTTTTTTCGCAGCGAATTTAGCCCCGTGTTATGGACGATCCGATAGAGCCAAGTGCCGAACCGGCCCTCGCCGCGCCATTCCGCGAGGCCGCGAAATGCCTTTAAAAAAGCATCCTGCGCCACTTCTTCCGCCTCCTCGCGGCTGCCCGCGATGCGCAGGGCGAGCGTGAAAGCATATTTTTCATAGCGTTTCACGAGGCCCTCGAACCCTGCGGCGCGGCCATTTTTTGCCCAAAAAATCAATATTTCGTCTGTCGGAAGGTTGGTCATGCAGGTGGTTTGACACGGTTTTTTTGGGGCGGGTTACTGTGCTGTAACCTATTTTTCAAAAAACCTGTCAAAGGAAGCAAAACCTGTTTTCTCACACTAAAAAGAATTTTTATGGAACACAATCTCTCGTTTATCGCCCCGGTCGCCATAGCGATGGGCGCGTTTTTGCTCGTCGCCGCACTCCGTTATATGCGCCATTTGGAGCGGATGAACATGATCGAGCGCGGCCTTGGCATCGACGACCTGACCCGTGCGGAACGGCGGCGCGAGCACCCATTTGGCGTCGCCTATTTGTTGATCGGGGCTGCGGTCGGCCTTTTGACCGCCATTTTCACGGCCCATTTGCTCGGCGGCTGGCTGTCGGAACAAGAAGGCACGGGCGTTTATTTTGCCTTTATCGGCCTCGGAGCAGGGCTTGGGCTGATTGTTTCTGGGCGAAAAAAGGGCGAATAAAGCTCAAATTCAAGCTCAAATTCAAGATCAAAAAGCCGCTCCAAAAACCTGTTCAAAGGGTATTCCCTTTCGGGTGATAAAACCTGAAATTTAAATCTCAATACAACTGTCATTCCGTAGGAATCTGCCCGAGAATTCGTGCTGAAATTTGGGCAGATTCCCACGGAATGACAGTTTGGTTGGTTTTTGGCTTTTGTGCATATATCACCCGAAAGGGAATAATTGGAGCGGCTTTTTGATTTTGAATTTGAGTTCACCCCACAACTTCCTCTCGAACGATGGGCAGCCCGTCCTGCCCGATGAGCCGGGCGGTGGGGATCGAAAAAAAGAAGGTCGTGCCAACGCCCAGTTCCGAGCGGAGCCAAATGTCGCCACCAAGGTTGGCGACGATTTTTTTGCAGGTGGCGAGGCCGATGCCGCTGCCCTCGTAGTCGCCTTTCCCGTGGAGGCGTTGAAAAATGGCAAAAACTTTTTCCTGAAATTCCGGCGCGATGCCGATGCCGTTGTCGCGGATGCCGAAAACGGCCATGTCGCGGTCGAGCACCCAATTGACCTCGATGGTCGGTTTGATGTCCTTTTTTCGGAATTTTAGCGCGTTGCCGATGAGGTTTTGGAAAAGCTGGATGGTCTCCGTTTGCCGCGCCATTATTTTGGGCATCGCGCCAAAATTGACCGTCGCCTCGCCCTCCGCGATGCGCACTTGGAGGTTGTTTTGCACCAAAAAAAGCACGTCGTTGAGGTCGCAGGCCTGTTCGCCGTCGTTGCCGTGGCCGATTCGCGAGTAGAGCAACAGGTCGTCGAGCATCCGCTGCATCCGCGAAACGCCGTCGGTGACGTAGCCCATGAACTCGATGTTTTCGCCCGTCAGGCTCGGCCCCATGCGTCGTTGGAGGAGCGTCGTGTACATCCCGATCATGCGGAGCGGCTCTTTGAGGTCGTGGCTTGCGGCGTACGCGAACGCTTCAAGTTCGCTGTTCGATTTGCGGAGCTGCTCGGAGATCTGGCGGTGTTTTTCGTTGTTTTCGGTCAAAAGTCGCTCCCTTTCCTTTAATATTTCCTGGTTTTTGCGGAGGTCCTTCACGATTTCGTCCTGCCCGATCTTGAAAAGGAACATCAAAAAAACGACCACGAAAAAGAGCAAACTATAGCTGACCCAAAAATAAGCGGGCGGAAAATTGCGGAAATGTTCGTCCAACGATGTTGGCGCGGCGATTTCGAGGCGAAAAAGATAGGCCGTGAAAATCTCCAGCGCGACCAACCAAAAAAGCCCCGACATTTTATTGCCAAAAAGAATCGCGATCAGCGGTGTGATGAGCAACCAAAGCAGGTTGTCGGAGTGCAGGCCGCCCGTTTCCATGATCGTCGGAATCAGCGAAGCCGGGAACCCGGCGGCCACGAGGTTGCCCGAAATTGGGAAATTGCCCCATTTTTTGAAGACAATTAGGCAGACAATGACCGTAACGAGGCCGCTCAAAAGCGAAAGATTGTCCGTCGGCGCGACCGTGAGCGAAAGCACGAGGCTGGCCAAAACAAAAACGGCGATGAACAGGTGCAAAAACGTCAAGACCCGCGCCTTTCGCAGCTCGTAGCTTGAAAGCGACATCTTTTGGTGCAAGAAAATGCCGTCGAGGACGGCCCAAAATCGGGTCATTGGATTGCGCATAAAGTCTTCCGCACCGTTCCAATTTCCTTGCCACGATGCCGGACTTGTTTTGTTTTTAGAAGAATTAGGGCGCAAAGTGCCGGGTTTCTCGCCGCGTTGTCGGCAAAAAGTTGTTTTTCGGACGGTTCGCGGCTGTGTGGTTATTCAACCATAAAACCTGTTTCGAGGGCCTTCGTCAGTTCCGCGCGGCTTTCCGTTGTGACGTTTATGAGGAAAAATGGCGGCTCGCCGAGCAGGTCGCGCCGCCGCCATTCGGCCTGTGAAATGGTCGCTACCGCCCCGTTCGAGTACCATTTCGACCAATCTTTCGCCGCCGAGCCATGCCCGGAGGGCAATGTCATTGACTTAAGCATTTTTTTCAATTGCCACAGGCTTCAGCC
>JANOQP010000870.1:0-2300 GCA_031414895.1 Saprospirales bacterium | reverse complement strand
GGCTTTTGCCCAAATGCGAGAGCATTTGGACCAGTTTTTTGGCGATAAAGGCGGGCATCCCGTCATTGATCCGCCGGCCGCTCAAGATCACCTGCGGCGAATATCCGAGCTGGTTGCTTTTGTGCAGCAAATAATAAGGGTCCACGCCGATGCAATGACCGCCGACCAGTCCCGGATATAGTTTGATAAAATTCCATTTTGTGCCAGCCGCCTCGATGACCTCGCGGGTGTCGATGCCCATTTTGTCGAAAATGATGGACAGTTCGTTCATCAGCGAGATGTTGAGGTCGCGCTGCGTGTTCTCGATGACCTTCGCGGCCTCGGCAACTTTGATGGAGGCCGCACGGAAAATGCCCGCAGTGATGGCCTCGCCATAAACTTTTGCAATGTTTTCGAGCGCGTCGGCATCGCTGCCGGAGACGATTTTGAGGATCTTGTCGATCGTCCGCTCTTTGTCGCCCGGGTTGATCCGTTCCGGCGAGTAGCCCGCTTTGAAGTCCAGGCCGAACTTCAGGCCGCTGCCTTTTTCGATCAACGGGATGCAATCCTCCTCCGTGCAACCGGGATAAACGGTCGATTCAAAAATGACGTAATCGCCCTTTTTGACGACCCTGCCGAGGGCCTCCGAACTTTTGATGAGCGGTGTCAAATCGGGGATTTTGTGGTCGTCCACCGGGGTCGGGACGGCGACGACAAAGAAGTGGGCCCCTTTCAGATCTGATTCATCGGCAGAAAAAACGACATCCTTTCCCTCAAAAGCCGACGCTTCCAGCTCGCCCGACGGGTCGATGTGCTGGTTCATCAAAGCCACGCGCGACTTGTTGATATCATAGCCGATCACGCTGAAATATTTGGCAAATTCGAGCGCCAGCGGCAGCCCGACATAGCCCAGCCCGATGACCGCTATCTTTTTTTCCTTTCTTTTTAAAGCTTCAAACATGATTGTCAGACCACAATAAGAGTGGGTTTTTTTGTTGGTTGAGCCAGTTGGATTCGGTCATTTCCTTTTCGGTAAAAACGAGGTACCTGATTTTTCGGGAGATCAGTTTTTCCGCTTTTTCGGTCAATTCGAGCAGGTAGTTTTTGTCGAGGTTGCCGACGAAAATAAGGTCGATGATCTGGCTGTTCCGCCCTTCGGCAAACTCGCCCGTCAGATAGACCCGCTC
The DNA here is from genome assembly GCA_031414895.1 of Saprospirales bacterium. GTDB lineage: Bacteria > Bacteroidota > Bacteroidia > Chitinophagales > Saprospiraceae > JANOQP01. The sequence continues at coordinate 1,134 of JANOQP010000870.1, read as the reverse complement.
GACGGCCCCCAGTTTTTCGATGACCGTTTCGATGATCCGGTCGATGCCGACATATTTCAGCACAATCTGGTGGATCTCCCCAAAAAGCGGGTGTTTTATGTTTGCCTGAAAGACCTTTTTGTTGCCGTCGAGTGCCGATGAAAGCATCCCGGCTTCCTCCAAACGGTTGAGTTCGAGGCGGATCCCGTTGGTGCTTTCCCCAAATTCGGCCTCCAAATTGCGCAAATATGCCCGTGTGCCGCTGTTCAAAAAGAACTTCAACAAGAGCTTGATGCGTGTTTTGGAAGAAATAAGGGCCTCAATCATTCAAACGATTTTGAGCAACAAAGTTACTCGAAATATAAAACCTGCGTTTTAGTCCGCCTTTTTTTTCTACAAACATTAGTTTTTCTTAAATGTCATAGCTCAAAACCGGCGCAAGCCACCTTTCCACTTCCTCAATCCCCATTTTTTTCCGCTCCGCGTAATCCTCCACTTGGTCTTTGGAGATTTGCCCTAGCCCAAAATATTTCGAGTCCGGGTGCGAAAAATACCAGCCGCTAACCGCCGCCGTCGGGTACATCGCATAGCTTTCGGTCAATGTGATCCCGATTTTGTCCGGTTCGAGCAGTTGCCACAAAACCGCCTTTTCGGTATGGTCTGGGCAGGCCGGATAGCCGGGCGCGGGCCGTACGCCGCTGTACTTTTCGTCGATAAGTTGTTGATTGTCAAGCGTTTCCGTCGGTTGGTATGCCCAAAATTCTTTACGCACACGCTCGTGCAGGTGCTCCGTGAACGCCTCGGCCAACCGGTCGGCGAGGGCTTTTAGCATGATCGCGGAATAATCATCGAGGTCTTTTTCAAAATGCTCGACCCATTTTTCGATGCCGGTGCCCGTGGTGACGGCGAACGCGCCGAGATAGTCAGCCCCCCCCGACCCCCCCGGAGGGGGGGAGCCAGCGACACCCGCGACACCTGCGGTGGTTTCTTTGATAGTTTGGAGGACTTGGTTTGTTTTTGAAAAGACTTCGCTGTTTGTGAACCGCAAAACTTGGTAACCAAGTGATTCGAGATGGGCCTGTCGGACGGCATCGTTTTCCTGTACCTCGGGCAAACTGTGCACACTTCCGTCAATTTCAACAATCAACCTTTTGG
>JANOQP010000869.1:0-5992 GCA_031414895.1 Saprospirales bacterium | reverse complement strand
AATTTCCCTCGTTTCTTTGCCCGACAAGTTTCTTTTAATGAAAAAAGCATTCATTTTTGACATGGACGGGACGCTGATGGACAATATCCCGGCGCACGAAAGGGCATGGATACTGTTCCTGAAAAACCACAATTTCGACCTTCCCGACGAAGAAGTGATCGCAAAAGCGTACGGCACGGGCCGCGAGGCAACCCGTCGTTTTTTCGGCCACCTGTCTGACAATCAATTAGATACGCTGATCTTGGAGAAGGAAACCATGTACCAAGAAAGTTACCGTCCGCATATTTCGCCCCGCCCGGGCCTCGTTGCTTTTTTGGAAAAAACCCGCGCCCGTGGCATCAAAATCGCCCTCGGCACGGCGGGCGACATGGGCAACGTGGACTTCACGCTCGACGGCCTCGGCATCCGCCATTTTTTTGATAAAATAGTCTCGGCGGAGGATGTTTCGCAAGGAAAACCAAACCCCGAAGTGTTCCTGAAAGCCGCCGAAAAGCTCGGCATCGCGCCCGCGGACTGCGTTGTTTTTGAGGATTCCGAACCGGGCCTCGAAGCTGCGCACCGGGCCGGGATGTCCGCTGTTGCCGTTGCCACGTCCGGTTTTTTTGAAAATACCGAACGCTGGCCAAACCTCCTCGGCGTAATCTCCGATTATCAAATTCAACCTGAAATTTTTATGCAAATGACTGATTATCAATACTTTTTGCAAATTGAAATGCCCCTGCTCCTCGGAAATTTGACCGCGGGCCAACCCCCAAAATGGGGCTTGATGTCGGCCCAACAGATGGTCGAACATATCAGCGGGACGATGCTGATCTCCAATGGAAAATTCCCGTGGCCAGGCCCTGCCGGGACGGAATGGGGGCTCGCCAACCGCGACAAAATGCTCGATCCCACTTTTTCAAATTACCCAAAAAACCTCCGCGTACCGGGCGTTCCAGAGGCCCCTGCCGCGCTCCGTTTCCCGGATATTGAAACTGCGAAAGGCCGTTTTTTGGGCGAGGTCGCCCGGTTTTTTGACTATTTTTCCGAAAACCCTGATGCCCACCCAATCCATCCGCTTTTTGGCGAGATGAATTTTGATGAATGGAAAGCGGTGCATTCGCTCCATTTTAAGCACCATTTTAAGCAATTTGGGTTGTTGCCCGAATGATTTTTCCCCAATTGACATCGGAGCAGTTTTACGAGCCGACAGTTTCCCTTTCTCCCAAAACTCAACCCACTTTGATGCGAATCCTGTCAATTTTGCTCACGCTCGCCCTTTTTTCGTGTAAAAAACCGGCCACCGCTCCGACCGAAAATTCGGCCCCGACGAGCCCCGCGCCGACTTCCCTGGCGAACCAATACCCCAATTTAAAAAAACCGAAAAACATCGTTTTCCTGATCGGCGACGGCATGGCCCTGCCCCAGATCACCGCCGCGATGTACATGAACGGCAACAAATTGCAGCTCGAACGCTTCCCGGTGACGGGCGCACAAAAGACGCACGCAAAGGACAATTTGATCACCGATTCCGCCGCCGCCGGCACCGCGATGGCCTGCGGGACGAAGACAGAAAATGGCATTGTCGGTTGTTTTTCAAACGGGAAACCCGCCGTCAGCCTCCTCGAACTGGCCGAAAAACAGGGCCTCGCAACCGGCCTGACCGTCACTTCGAGCATCACCCACGCGACCCCGGCCTGTTATTACGCCCATGTAACGAGCCGGGCGCAAATGGAGCTGATCGCCGCAGATTTTATGAAAACGGAGATTGATTTGTTCATCGGCGGCGGAAAAAAACATTTCGCCGACCGCGCCGACGGACGGGTTTTGACCAAGGAATTGGAGGCAAAAGGCTATAATTTGCAGGATTTCAGAAAAACCGACCTCAAAACCTTCGTCCCGGATTTTTCAAGACCGCTCGGTTTTTTCACCGCCGAAGGCGAGCCGGAATCCGTCGTAAAAGGCCGCGACTATCTGCAAAATGCCTCGAAACTGACCGTCGAATTTTTGAAAAAAAGGTCCGCCAAAGGTTTTTTCTGCATGATCGAGGGCAGCCAAATTGATTGGGCCGCGCACGACCACGACCTTGATTTGATGATCGCCGAGACCCTCGATTTTGACCGATCGGTCGGCACCATCCTCGATTGGGCAGAGGCCGACGGCGAGACCCTCGTCGTCGTCACGGGCGACCACGAAACGGGCGGTTTGAGCATCAACCAACAATCGAAAATGGGCGGCCCGTTCAAGGTTTCATGGAGCACGGCGGGCCACACAGGCGTGATGGTGCCTGTATTTGCTGCCGGGCCGGGCGCGGAGCTTTTCAACGGGATATACGACAACACGGCCATTTTTGCGAAAATGCGGTTTTTATTGGGGCTTTGAAATTGTCTGAACTGTGATTTTTTTTGATTTTGTAGCTATTTAGGACGGCTTGTACCGGACGGCTTTAGCCGCCGATTTTGCGCTTATTTGGAGATTTATCGCCAAATAAACCATCCTGAATCACGATTTATAGCCTATCCCGTTATTTTTCACACAATACGGCGGCTGAAGCCGGCCGGTACAGCCCCATCCTAAACAGTTACCAAAAATCAAAGTTCAGACATTTCAGACGCAACCCGCCCCCAACCTTCCCTCGTCATGGAAGACATCTTGAACGAAACAATCCTCAACAGCGTCATCGCCGGCTGCCGGCAGAACGACCGCCAGAGCCAACAGCGGCTTCATGGCCTCTTTTTTCATTATGCGATGACCGTCGCGCGGGCCTATTCGGGCAGCCAGCACACCACGGAGGAGGTCGTGAACGATGCTTTTTTTAAGGTATTCACCAAAATCCACCTTTATTCGCCCGAAAACGGGGTCGGTTTCCGCCCTTGGTTTCGGCGAATCATCATCAACACGGCCATCGACCGCTACCGGACGGAGGTGACGAGGCCGCATTTTCAGGAATTCTCGAACCTCAATGACAGCGGCGAGGAGATGAACCTGACCGAAAAAATGACCTTCGACCAGATCATGGGGATGCTCGACAAGCTCCCGCCGGCCTATCGGACGGTCTTCAACCTTTTCGTCGGCGAGGGCATGACGCACGAAGAAATCGCCGATGCGCTCCAAATCTCGGTCGGCACCTCAAAATCGAACCTCTCGCGGGCCCGGCAGCACGTCCGCCGCCTGCTTTCAAACGAAATAGCCTTTAATCAATAAGCAACTATGGAAAATTTCGACGACCTTTTTAGGCAAAAAATAAACGAGGAGCAGCCCTTCGATGGCCGCGAAAAAAGTTGGGCGCAGCTCGACAAACAGCTCGGCGCGTTCGATGCCGGGCAGGTCGTGCAGCCCCAAACCGGGTTTCGCGCACACCGCCTTTGGCAATTTGCAGCGGCTGCCTCGGTCATTGGCATGGGCTGGTTGGGCTGGGAAAACCACCAATTGGGCAACGAAAACGCGCGGCTGAATTCCGGGCTTTCGGCTGAAATCATCAAACCCCAAACCTCCGCCCCGCCCGTTTTGGAGGAAACGCAAACCGCTTTTTCAGAAAAAAACCAGCCGGGCGAAGTTGAAAATTTGGGACAATCAAAAAATTGGGACAAAAAAACGGAAAGCCCGTCTGGCGAAAATTTTGTTGAAAATTCAACAGGAAACAAGGCCCGCATCGAACCCAAAATTCAGCAAAAAAGTGAACCTGCTCAATTTCAAAAAAACAACAAAAGGCAATCCATCATTTCAAAAGACAGTCAAATTTCATCAGATGATTTTGAAAAAAATCAAGCAATCGAAAATATAAATGGCGCGACCATTGTATCCAAGATTGCCGAAATGGCACATTCGACAGCCGAAATCGCGCGATTGACCGCCCTCGCCGATTCGCTCCGGGCCATCGTTTTGATGGAAAACAAGCTCGATTCGGCATCCGTTTTTGAAAAAATAGACCCAAAAACCGCCGGGCCGATCGCCTCGCAAACAGAGCGGAAAATTTCCATCGATGCAAAACCGATCGCTTCGATGATCCGCCCCGTGGCCCGCCCATCGCGTTTCAAATTGGGCGTTCAGGCGGTCGCCAGTCAAGATTTGAAAAACGTGGACAAAAAATCATGGGAACGCGGACAAGGTTTGGCTGCCGAATTTTATCTAAAAAAGGGGGTTTCCATCGCCGCGACCGCCGATTGGGGCACTTATTCTTTTGAATCGGAAAAGGCACCGCGCCATGTCGGACCGATCGATACAATGGATTTTGACCCCGGCGGCCACGGCGGCCACGGCCATCATTTTGAACTGAAAAAAGTGTCGGGGCTGCAACGTGAGCAAAATTTTTCGCTGGGCCTCAATTATGCCTTGCCAGTCCGTTTTGCCGTGCGACCAGTTGTCCGGGTCGGTCATTCTTGGTTGCACCGGTCGCCGATCTCGGCCAATTTCAGGTTTGAGGACAAGCCCGATCAAGGCGGCCCCGGCCCCGGTCCAGGCCCCGATGACCCGATCACCGTTTCAAAAACGACCCCTGCCTCATGGGACTCGAACACATGGCGCGTGGGCCTCGGTCTCGACTGGCAGCGGAACAAATGGACGGCGGGTTTTTCGGCAGATTTGAGCCGCGATTTTGGCAAGACAGACTTTGCGCCTGATGCCTTGACGCTGCGGGCTGGGGTGGCTTATTCGTTCTAATTTGTTGAAAATCAATGGGTTGCAAGTTTAAGCCGCCCGAAACTCGACCCAAAACCGGGTGCCGTCGCCCGTCACCGCGGCCTCGAACCAAATTTTCCCCTCGTATTTGTCGATGATGTTTTTGCAGACCGTGAGGCCGATGCCGGTGCCGTCGAAGCCCTTGTTTTTGTGCAATTTATGGAAAAGCTCAAAGATCTTTTTGCCATGTTCCGGGTCGATCCCCATCCCGTTGTCTTCGATAAAATAGTGGACAAGCCCATTTTCGCGCAGCCCTCCGACCTTGATCTTGGGCGGCTCGGCGCGGTTGAACTTCATGCCGTTCGACAGCAGGTTTTGGAACAATATGAGCAAATGCCCGCGATCAAAAAGCACGGCTGGCAGGTTTTCCTCGATGGAAATTTCCACTTTTTTTTGAAAAATAATGGATTGCAGCCGCCCAATCGCTTCCTCCAAGACCGGTCTTGGGTCAATCAAATCCGTTCCGGGCCGCTGCGACGAAATCTTTGAATATTCTAAAAGGTCGCGGATCAGTAAGTCCATTTGGCGCACGCCGACGGTCACGAAGTTCATGTACTCGTGTGCCGCTTCGGGGAACTGCGCCCCATATTTTTTGTCCAAAATGGTGATGAAACTGCCCACCGTCCGGAGAGGTTCTTTGAGGTCGTGGGCGACGGCATAGGTGAACTGCTGCAAAAAGCTGTTCGATTCGCGGAGGCGGACGTTTTGGCCCTCAATCTCCTCGTTCTTCATTTTGAGCGCAGCGTTCGCACGGCGGCGGAGGAAGATGATCCAGCCAAGCGCACCGACCAGCAACAGGCCGCCCAAAAATATCCCGATGAGCAAAAGCCCGTTTTTTCGCTGCCGCAGTTGTTCGAGCGATTGCTCGTTCTGCTCCTGGTCGTACCGAAATTGGAGCGCGGCGTTGGCCCGATCTGCGACAAAAGCTGCCAGCGAATCAGTCCGTGATTGCGCTTTTTTCAAAAAATAAAATGCCATGCCGGGATGGTTTTGCGCCGCAAAAAGGTCATGGCAGGCGCGGAGGCTCGGCACGGAGGCCTCCATCAAACCGTTGTTTTCACAGATCTGGACGCTCGCGAGGAGCATCGACTCGGACTCGGCAAACTGTTTTTCGTGGGTGAATAGCCTGCCAATTTCGAGGTGCAGTTTTGCCAACCGCTCTGGCCCCATCAGGTCCGGACGGAGGAGGCATTCTTGGTATATCTTGATGGCCCCGACCGTCTGGTTTTTTGCGGCTGCGATGGCGGCGAGTTTCATGCGGACATGGATAGCCTCGCCATATTCGTGGAGGTTTTCGTACAAGAGATGGCTTTTTTCATAAAAAAAAGCGGCCTTG
>JANOQP010000868.1:0-2216 GCA_031414895.1 Saprospirales bacterium | reverse complement strand
CCGAATTTAGGGAGGAAAAGGCCCATTTCATCAACACGCTTTCCGACGTGGAGATCATCCTCGAATCGCGCGACGGGTGCCCAGACGATAGCCAAATGAACCAATTGGAAACGATGCCACCGAAATACCCAGATGACCGGTCAATCTTGACCCGGGTGGACAAAATCGAAGAAACCATAAAAACCAAAAAATGCAAATAGCCATGAAAACAACTGCAATACTGGCCTTTTGCCTGCTTTTTCTATCAATTTCGACCCAATTGGCCGCCCAAGGCACTTGCAATAATTTTTATTGCATGATGGAAAAGGCGAGGGAATATCAGAAAAATGGCGACTATTTGGAGGCATTCAAGGCAGCGACAGCGGCCATGCACTATTCAAATGCGAGCAAGACAGAGGCGGAGGATTTTTTAAAGGTCGTTGTAAAACAAATAGACCAGCTCCGGGTGGATGCCCAAACTGCGCGGCTTGAGGCGGAAAAGGACAGAAAAGATGCTATCAATGCCACGCGAGTAGCCGACGAGCTCCGAAAGCAGGCCGATACCGCCAGATTGGCCTCCGAGAAACAGCGCATCAGGCTGGAAGACGTGCTGGACTCGGTAGAAACCTTGATCGAAAAGGGCAAGGTGCTCGAAAAAACATTCCCCGACAGCAATGCTTATGACTATCTCTACAAAACCGGTCTGGAATATTTTGCCTGGGACAAGATCGCCCAAAAAAGGGACTACAAAAACGCGCTGACCTATTTCGCGCTCGCCCGTTTCTTTTGCCCGGAGGATTCCGGGCTGCCTTTTTTGATCAAGGCAATGACAAATGGGGTGAAGGCCGAGGACTTTTATTGGGCGGGCGCATTGGACAATGCGACGGTCTATTACCAAAAAACGATGGCCGACCTCGATAGCGTGGCCAGTATGAACAAGCCAACGGATTTTGAGAAACAGCGTTTGGAACGCATTGCGAAGGTGAAGGCGAAATTTGCGGAACTGCAAAATGAACACAAGCCCGCTACGGCCACCGAGATCGAGCTCAAGGGCGAAGATTGGTGGACAATCCCCGCCGGTTTTGCTGATTATAAAAATCTGGAAACCCTGACAATCCACGGCAACAACGCCAATTTCCGACAGTTCCCTGCGGCCTTCGACTCGCTAAAAAGGCTCAATACCCTGTACATAACCGGATGCCCAAACCTTCGGAGGCTGGAGGATTGGTCCGCATTCGAAAACATTGCCAATCTTAGCCTCACCAACAATGCAAGCCTTTTTGCCCTCAATTTGGAGAAGGTCAAGCGGCTCCGTTCGCTCGAAATCCACAATTGCAGCGCACTGACCACCATCGAGGGCTGTGATTCCCTTAATTCCTTCAACATCAATGGAAGCAGGCTCGCAAAGGTCGGCAAACTGCTGTCCGCCAACAAGGGGCTGAGCAATATCAGGCTGGCCAATCTTGAAGAAAAGGGGCTCGCTTTTGGCAATTTCGATGCCCTAAAATCCCTCGACCTTTCCTCGATTACCGCGGAAAAAATCGACGGGCTGGAAAACAACATTCAACTAAAAAACCTCAACCTCGCAAACCTCGGAAGTGTCGTCTTCCTAAAAATGCCCGCGGAGCTCAAAGAAATAGAGATCAGTGAATGCGGCAGTTTGACCATGCTCGACCTCCCGCCTTCCGAAAGTTTGGGGAAACTCAAGATTTCCAATGCCAAAAGCCTGCGCAACCTGCCAAAATTTGACTCCCTCCCAAATTTGACCATCGTTGATATCCGTGATTGCAAGGAGGTCAAGAATGTCCGCAACCTTAAATCGTTGAAAAACCCGGAAAAAATCCTTTTGATCAACAACTACAAGATCCGGACGAACAGCCTCCACGCGGGCTTCGGATTTGATTGGGGCGTGAAACCGTCCGCCGTAAAATTGGAATTTGAGCACCGCCGCTCCGTCGGCGTCAGTTCAGGCGATATCGGGTTCAAGGCCATGGCCGTTTATACGAGCAAGTATTTTTACACCAACAGCGTTGACTCACCCACGGTTTCCTCCAAAACCGAGGGGCTGCTCGGTGCGGTCGCGCTCAATTATTATTCGCGCTTCCGGTTCTATTTCAGTATCGGGATCGGTGCCGGGCAGTTCAAAAACCTCGAACGCGGCCAGCTAAATCCGTGGACCACCAATATCGTATGGGTGAACAGCCTCGGCTACCAGTTTGCGCCGCATTTCCTGCGGA
>JANOQP010000867.1:0-3134 GCA_031414895.1 Saprospirales bacterium | reverse complement strand
CCGTCGTGCTGTGTTCGACAGGTTTTGAGACGATGGCCTCGGCAGTTTTTTCAACAGTTTTTTCAGCTGGTTTAGTTGCCAGCTCAACAGGTTTTACGTCGGCAGGTTTTGCCGGAGCGATGGCGAGTTGCTCGTTTTTTTCCTTTTCGGGAACAACAAATGCACCTTTATAACCCAATTTCGTGGCCTGCGCCAATGCTGCATCCGCCTTTGATTTTTCGGAAAAAACACCGACGCGGATTTTGCTCGTCTTGCCGTCAGGCTTCGCGTACAGGTTTCCGAGCGCACCCAAATCGGCATATTTTTTCAAAAAAGCATTGTCCACCTTCCCATCAATCGATGCCACCTGCACGGCATACCCGCCCGCCGCAATTTCTTTTTCGGTTTAAAAAACGACTGGTTTCGGGCCCGATGCGCCGTTGGATTCGGGCTTGAAAATGACGGTTTCCGATTTCATGGTTTCCATCTTTTCGATGGTCGATGTGGTCGCAATTACTGGTTTTTCGGCTTCTTTCTGCGGCGTTGCAGTTGCGGTATTTTCGGCAGGTTTCGCAACAATGACTGGCTGTTCTGATTGTTTCACCGGATTTCCTGCGGCAGAATATGCGTCGCGCAGTTTTAAGTTGCCGAGGTCTTTTGCCTTCGCATCGGCTTTGATGCTCATGCTTTCCTCCGCAAATCCGGCGCGCGAAGCGGTGATTTTGTACGTTTTCCCAGGTTCAAGATCGAACCCGAACCGGCCCTCGGCATCGGTTTGGATATTCATTGCCCTGCCGTCCGGTTGCGCTTTTGCCGAAACAAAAACATCTTCCAAAAAGCCCTTGGTGTCGGCATTCATCACACGGCCAACATATTGTCCATCAAAATTTTTGGAACTGCCCTTCGCGGGCGCGGCGGGCGTTTCGGTTGAGTAGACGACGGGCGCGGGCGGCGTCATTTCAACCGTTGCGCTCGTGCCTTCGGCCCTTTTTTGAAGTTCAATAAGGAGACTGCGCGTTTTCATCCCCGAAAAAATCTCGACCGCGACCGCTTCGTAGCCCGCCTTGCGGATGACCGCGGTACAGGAGGTCGTGCCTTCCAACAGGTCGAACGCGATATGCCCCGTTTTATCTGCCAAAATCTTCCCGCCGTTGCAGGCCGAAAAGTCGATTTCTGCGCCACCGAGCGGTTTTTTATCGGCCTGCACGGTGATGGAATAATTTTCCGTCGCCCGGTTGACCTGCCAAATATCCTCGTTCCCCTTCGAGCCTTTTCGGTTGCTGGTGAGATAGCCGAGGTTCAGTTTTTCGTCAAACACAAACCCGTAATCGTCGCGCGAAGAATTGATGCCGGGGCCGAGGTGCTTGATTTTTTTGAACTCGCCGCCGTCGATATCGGCCTTGAAAATGTCCATCCCGCCAAAACCGTCGTGCCAATCGGAGGCAAAAAACAGCGATTTTCCGTCATTGAAAGGCGTGATTTCATCGCCCGGCGTGTTCACCGACGAGCCGAGGTTTTCGGGCGCGTTCCAGGTTTTTCCGTTGAAAACACTCGCATAAATGTCCCAACCACCGTATCCGCCCTCGCGGTCGCTGGCGTAAAAGAGCGTTTTCCCGTCGGGTGAAAACGTCGCGTACCCGGTCGAAAAATCGCCGTTCCATGCGAAGGGCTTGATGTTTGCCCATTTTCCGTCAATCAGTTCGCCCAAATAAAGCGACATCCGAACGCCCTGGCCGCCCACTTGGCGCGAGCCGTCCACGAAATTGTTGCGGCAAAAGGCCACTTTTTCGCCGTCGGCGGAAAACGAGACAGGCCCTTCGTTGAAATTGTTTTCGAGGTCGCTCTTCAAAAAGGCCGGCTTGCCGAGCATCCCCTTTGCGTCGCGGCTCGACAAAAAGAGCTGGTTGAACGCATCGCCCGTCCAATCGGAGGCCGATTTTTTGTCCACTTTCCGCGCCATATCCGTCCGCGAGGAGGAAAAAATCACGTTTTTGTTGAAAAAAGCCGCGCCAAAATCGCTCGACGGCGTGTTCACCGCTTCGTTTTTGACGGCAAAACCGGACGCGTCGTCGCCGTGCGCTTTTGCAAAATCGCAGGCCGAAGCGAAATGATTGCCGATCATTTGGTTGCCCTCGGCATATCGCAAATACTGTTTTTTCGCGTCGTCATATCGGCCGAGCGAGGCGAGTGTTTTGCCGTAATTGAGCAAGATTGCGGAGCTCGCGCCCGGCACGGTCACTGCGCGTTCGTACCATTTCACCGCCTCGTCTGGCTGGTTGAGCTGGCGGTAGCAATCTGCGAGCTTGCCGATGGCCTCCGGGTTGCCCGGCTCGTTTTCGAGCACAGACCGGTAGCTGCGGACGGCGAGGTTGTAGGCGTAGAGGTTGTACTGTTTGTTCGCTTTTTCGAGGAGCTCTTCGGTCGAGGATTGGGCATTGACAGCCAGACCGGATAAGAGGAACACAGCAAGTATTCCGATACGGGCTAAATTGTTCATTTTACAGACAGTTTAATGTTTCTCAAAAATTGTTTGAACGATTGACAGATAACGGCTAACGGTTTTCGGCGCCGTTAACCGTCCGCCGTTGGCCGTCAACCGTTATAACTGGTTGATTATCAATCCGCTGCAAATAACAGGTTTTCAGGCGTTATTATTATAATTGTTGTTTTTGTTTTTTAAATTATTCTTTTTTGGGCACAAAAAAACGGCTGACCTTCTTTCTGAAAATCAGCCGTTTTTATTAAGAACGCTTCATGGTTTCGTCATGAAATTAGAAAGAAACCAATCGCGCATTTTATTTGCTGGCGCGGATGATATATTTATCAATATCGGCAGCGGAACTTGAATTTGGATAGGAAGATTTGACATCTTCGTAAATCTTTTTCGCGTCCGCAGGTTGGTTTTGGTGCTCATAAAGTTGACCCAAACGCTTCATGTACATCGGCGTGAGGACATCGTTTTTGCCCGCGCTGACGGCCTTTTTATAATGGTCTATGGCAGACGAAAAATCGCCTTTGTCGCCATAAGCGTCCGCCAAAGCACCATTTTTCATGATGCCCATGACGCTGCCCGCCGCGCTGTAATCGCCCAAATATTCGATGGCCTTGTCGGTCTGCCCGGTCTGCAAATAGCAAACACCGGCGTAATATTTGGC
>JANOQP010000866.1:0-4920 GCA_031414895.1 Saprospirales bacterium | reverse complement strand
AGTGCAACCGGAACCGGGATTTTATGGTATGCCGGTAGCGGCGGCGGCAGTCCGCTTCCGCCTGGAATGGCTTTGGTTGGAGGTGCCCAATATTTTGCCAGCCAAACCATCGGCGGGTGCGAATCACTTGATAGGTTGGCAGTAGTTGTTCAATTGATAAATGCTCCAATCCCAACTGGCTTTTGCATGCAAAGCTTTTGCGCCTCCGATGACCCGACCATCGCCAGCCTCTCGCCGAACGGGCCGGGCATTTTTTGGTACAATGTTGCGACGGGCGGGCTGGCCTTGTCCACATCCACGCCTTTGGTCAATGGCGGGAATTATTACGCCAGCCAAACGGTCGGCGGGTGCGAATCTTCCATGCGGTTGCGGGTGATGGTTGGGGTGGTGACGGCGGCGCCGGGGCATGTTTGTATTGGGGGGTGCAGCAATTGATTTTTGAAAAACCCAACTTGATTCCGCAACCATCGAATCATTTTGGCTCATGTTCCGAACATGGGCCATTTTTTTACCAAGAACAACAGTGGCCTTGAGGAAACGCCATGTTGCCGGGATAAAATTGCCCAAAAAGGCGCCGCGACGGGTTATGCCTGTTTTCAAAAAGTACTTTCATCCCCGGGATGGAGGTGCTTTTTTTCATGTGGGAAAGTGCGTGAATTACGCAACTCCGATCTTGGCTTATAACAAATTCTATAGAATGAGCCACCTTTGTGGTGTTCTAATCCACCTACTTACTCATGAAAAATTCATTCCTTCCTGCCTCCTTCACAGGGGTTCTGCTGCTGCTGTCTTTCTCCAATTTTGCACAAACACCAAACCTCGGCGCGGCATCCACTTTTTCGGTTTTCACCGCGGTCGGCGCGTTCGATAACCTGGGCAATACCTCCATCGTCGGCGATATTGGCACCGACGATGGTGCTTTTACCGGCTTTCCCCCGGGGGTCGTCACCGGGCAGATCCATGTGGAAAATGCCACTTCGGCGATGGCAAAAACAGATGTTCTGGCAGCCTATACCTTTTTGGACAACCTGACCTGCGGCGCAGTCCTTAGTACGAGCCTCGGCGGCGGCCAAATACTCGCGCCGAACATTTATTGCCTCGGAGGCGCTTCTACCCTGACCGGAACATTAGAACTCAATGGCGGGGGCAACCAAAATGCGGTGTTCATTTTGCAGATAAACGGCGCGTTTTCTACAGGCATCAATTCGCAGGTCATTTTGACGAATGGGGCTTCCATTTGCAATGTTTTTTGGCAAGTGAACGGCATGTTCAGCCTCGGCGATGGGTCTGTATTTCGAGGGACGCTGATTGCGGAGGGCGCGATCAGCTTGCTGGAAGGATCGTCGGTCTTTGGCCGCGCACTTTCGACCGCGGGCGCCATCGACCTGCACAACAATGTGGTGACCATAGGACTGTCTCCGATTTGCAACATCACTGTCGGCGGAGTTTTCTGCGCCGGGCAATCTACCCAGCTTTGCGCGACCCCCGGAATGGCATCCTATTTATGGAACACCGGATTGGCTACACCGTGTATATCGGTCAACGCGGCGGGCACATATACGGTGACGGTAACAAACGCGAACGGTTGCACCAGCGTTTGCAGCCAAATAGTTTCGGTCAATCCTCCGCCCACTTGCAACATCACGGGCATCCCAACTTTTTGCCCCGGCGGTTCGACCTCGCTTTGCGCAACGCCCGGACAATCGGCCTATTTGTGGAGCAACGGCTCGGTTTCACCGTGTATTTCGGTCAATTTGCCCGGGACTTACGCCGTGACCATAACCGCGGCGAACGGTTGCACCAGTTCTTGCAGTCAGGAGGTTTCGCTCAATCCCCCGCCCACTTGCACCATCACGGGCATCCCTTCCATCTGCGGCGGCCTATCTTCCCAGCTTTGCGCCACGCCCGGACAATCGGCCTATTTGTGGAGCAACGGCCTGATTTCTGAATGCATCCCGGTCAATGTTGCCGGGATTTACGCTGTGACCATAACCGCGGCGAACGGTTGCACGAGCAATTGCAGCCAAATGGTTTCGGGCAATCCGCCACCCACGCCCGATGGCCCTTGCCTCCAAAGTTTCTGCTTCGGCGATATTCCGACCGTCGCCGACCTTGCGCCGAACGGCCCCGGGTTTTTGTGGTACGCAACCCCGACGGGCGGCATGCCATTGCCCTTGAACACGGTTTTGGTGAACGGCGGCCATTATTACGCCAGCCAAACGGTCGGCGGTTGCGAATCGGCGACGCGGTTCCATGTGATGGTTTCGGTGGTGACGCCGGCACCGGGGCATATCTGTCTCGGAGGGTGCAGCAATTGATAAAAAAAAGGGGATGCAAACTGGCTGCATCCCCTTTTTTTAAAGTAACAAAGTAGCGCTATTTGATAGCTTCTTCCAACAATTTCTCCAAGTTCACCGAATAACGTCCATGCACCCGCACCGGGTCCGACCAGTTTTGGAGCGTCCATTTTTTTCCCTTTTCAGCGACCATGATCTTGCGGCTGTCCGTAAAAACCCAGATCAACCGCTCCACGCCCCAATCGAGCAACTGGGTTGTTTTTTCAAAATAATAGCTTTGTGGATTGGTCAAGTCCTCCAAATCGGCTTTTGTATCGATTTCTATCAAGATTTGGGGCGCGACATCCGCATATTTTACGGACATCAATTTGTCGCGGAGGACGGCTTTGGGGTAAAGGGCAATATCGGCGGCGCGTTGTTCTTTTTTGGCCAATTGGAGGCCGAGTTCATTGGTCAGGACAAAAAACTGGGCACTCATTTTATTGGACACCCAATTGTGCAAAATACTGACGATCAATGATTGCAAAATACTTGACCCCATGATTTGTTCTGATTTTTTATTGCCCGCCAAAACCTCCCGATAGCCCCGATAATAAATCGGCTTGCCGCGAAAAACCTCATAAATGAGTTCGGCTGGGATGGTCGGGGCTTTTGCTTGTGCAGTCATTTTTTCCAAAAATTTTATCAAAAGTAGGCAGAAATCAATTTCACCTGCCATTTTTCACCCCAACATTTTGGCCACCGCCCGCGCTGACCGCTGCCCATCCATCGCCGCCGAAATAATCCCACCCGCAAAACCGGCCCCTTCGCCCGCCGGGAAAAGCCCCCCGACCTCCGGGTGCTGCAAACTCTCGGCATCGCGCGGGATGCGGACGGGCGAACTAGTTCGGCTTTCCGTGCCAATTACATTTGCCTCGGCGGTCATGAAGCCGGGCATTTGGCGGCCAAACTCGGCCAACCCGTCGCGCAGCCGCGAATAAATCTGCCCCGGCAAAAGCTCAAAAAGCGGCGCGGCAAACAGCCCGGGGATATAGCTCGTCGGTGGCAGCGAGGCCGAGTATTTTTGTGAAATAAAATCAGGGAGGCGCATGGCCGGGGCTTTTTGGCTGCCGTCGCCGGACTGAAAAAGCCGCTGCTCGACCGATTTTTGAAATTCAAGCGCGGCAAAAACGCCATATTTTTCAAAAGCCACCAGGTCCTCCGGCTCGACCGCGACGACCATTCCGCTGTTCGCGAACGGGCTGTCGCGGCGGCTCATGCTCATGCCGTTGACCACGATCTCGCCGGGCGCAGTGGCCGCCGGGACCACCAAACCGCCGGGGCACATGCAAAAACTGAAAACACCGCGCCCCCCGATCTGGCAGACCAAACTGTACGACGACGCGGGCAAATGCGGATCCCGCTCCGGCTGGCGATATTGAATTTTATCGATCAAAAGCTGCGGGTGCTCGACGCGGACACCGAGCGCGAATGGCTTCATTTCGAGCCGAACGCCCTTTTTTTCGAGCAAATAATAGATGTCCCGCGCCGAATGCCCGGTTGCGACAATGACCGAACCTGCGAGCCATTCCTTTTCAATCCCATCCGAAACGCCGACTGTGCGAACACCCGCGATTTTTTTGTCCTTTATCAAAAAATCGACCACATGGGCATCAAAATGGACTTCGCCGCCGCATTTTAGGATGGTCTCGCGGATATTTTGTACCACGTTGGGGAGCTTGTTGGAGCCGATGTGCGGGTGCGCGTCGATCAAAATATCGGCGGGCGCACCATGCTCGACGAGCAGTTGCAGGGTTTTTTGGACATTGCCGCGCTTGACGGAACGGGTGTACAATTTCCCGTCGGAATAGGTCCCCGCCCCACCCTCGCCGAAGCAATAATTGGAGTGCGGATTGACCTCGCCAAACTGTTGGATGGCCCGCAGGTCGCGCCGCCGGGCCTGCACGTCTTTCCCCCGATCGATGACGATGGGCTGGATGCCGAGTTCGATGAGTTCGAGGGCCGCGAAATATCCGCAGGGGCCGGCACCGACGATGATTGCCTTTTTTTTGCCGGAAACTGGTTTCAAATTTTCCAGCAGCGGGGGCTCACCCGCCATTATTTCGCCGATAAAAACCTCGATTTTTAACCTAAAAACGGGAAACCTGCTCCGCGCATCGAGCGAGCGGCGCAGGATCTTGACCTCAAAAACATCGTTTTCGGAAAGGTGAACGGCCTTCGCAGCGGCGCGGCGGAGGGCCGTTTCGTCGGCGACCTCGGCAGTGTTCAGGATAATTTCAACGGGGACGACCATTCAATTTTTTTTGGGCAAAACTAAAAAAAGCGGGCGGGCAAAATTGGCCCGTCCGCTTTTTGGGCAGCTGGTTTTTGAATGTCAAAAAACTCAATCCGCCTGCGGTTTCAAGGTCAAATGTTTGTTGTCATCGACGGCCCACTCGAACGTGTCGGGCACAAAAACCTTCACCGTCACGACCTCCGTGCATTCGCCGCGGGCTGTTTTTATCGGTTTGCGGTCGGGCTGAAATGGCGACAAAGTGGCCTCCTCGGTGCCGCGCACCATGTTGATCTCGTACCTTTTTTGTTTGATGAAAAAATCGAGCAGCGTCGGGCTGGCCTCGAAAAG
>JANOQP010000865.1:0-8152 GCA_031414895.1 Saprospirales bacterium | reverse complement strand
CTCGGCACCAAACCGATGCCAAAAGTCGAGATGCCCATCAGCACGAGGGTCAGCAAAAAAGTGTATTTCCTGCCGATCATATCGCCGATCCGCCCAAAAACGAGCGCACCAAATGGCCGGACGACAAAGCCCGCCGCAAACGTGGCAAGTGCCGCCAAAAATGCCGCCGTCGGGTTGTCCGACGGGAAAAATTGCATCGCGATGATCGGCGCGAGCGCACCGTAAATGTAGAAATCGTACCACTCGATGAGTGTGCCGAGCGAGGAGGCGAGGATGACCTTCATGAGGTCACAACCTGTTTTTTGGTCGGGGGGCGGGTTGGTCATGTTCGAATATTTTGCAGGAAAATCATTGGATTTTGTTGATTTTCATCCTGAAAACCTCCATTTTAAGCTCCTCTGAACTGCAGATGAAAAACCTCGGATCGACCAAGATTTGGGACAACTGGCCGTCAAATTTGTTGATGACAAAGCTCATCCACCAGTTCGTATCAATTACGATGCGGACATTAGTTTTGGGCATAACGTTCCATTCTGTCCGCTTCGATGAGCGATTCGATCAGTTCTTCGGGTACTTCAATATTGGCCGAAGCATCCATTTTGTCCACCAATAACCGTCTGGCAATGAGCTTTTTGTCCGCTTCACTCAACTTGAAAGAAAAAAGGCCGAGCCGGGCGGCGAGTTCCTCAAAAAGTTTGAGGTCGTCGGGGCGTTCGAGGTTGATTACAAGGCTTGTCATGTTGAAAAAATTTAGGGCAAAAATAAGCGGCAAAAAAGGTTGTTTGGTTCAAGTTTCGGTGTTTTTCGCGCCAAATTTGCCACAAATCACACAATTTTCAACCAAATGCCCGCGCGCCTGGCAATATTGACGGCCATAAAAGATGATCTGCAAGTGCAGTTTGTTCCAAAGTTTTTTCGGGAAAACCGCCTTCAAGTCGCGCTCCGTTTGCTCGACCGACTTGCCGTTCGACAGCCCCCAACGTGCCGCGAGGCGGTGGATATGCGTATCGACCGGAAAGGCCGCGTGGCCAAATGCCTGGCTCATCACGACCGAGGCGGTTTTGTGGCCAACGGCGGGCATTTTTTCGAGGGCATCGAAAGAGTCCGGGACCTGCCCGTTGTGCTCCTCGATGATCATTTTTGAAAGCCCCCAAATGCCCTTCGATTTCATCGGCGAAAGACCGCAGGGGCGGATGATATTTTGGATTTCCTCGATCGAGAGTTTGACCATTTCGTGCGGGTTGTCGGCGCGGGCGAACAAAATGGGCGTGATCTGATTGACCCGTTCATCGGTGCACTGCGCGGAAAGGACGACCGAGACGAGGAGCGTGTAAGCGTTCCAATGTTGCAACGGAACGGGCGTTTCGGGATATAATTCTTCCAAAATACGGGCAATCTCGGCGGCCTTTTCCTTTTTGCGCATCTGTTTTTTGGGCAATGATAATTGGTCGCCGGGCATTTTTTCACCTGATTTTGTGCAACACACCGCCCTGAAACCATCGTTATTTGTGCCGCTGAACCGTCCTGTTGGATTTTTTGCCACGGAGGCGCAGAGGCACCGAGTTTTAGGGTTGCACAAAAGAAAAACTCCGTGCCTCTGCGCCTCCGTGGCAAAAATCCCTGAACCCAGTTTGGCGGTTTTTGCGTATACTTTTCGCCGGACGGGGTTCGGCAGCACACAAAATTCAAAAATGATCAAAAAAATCCTCCTTGGCCTCGGCATCCTTTTGTTGCTCCTCATCGCCGCCGCCGTCGCCATCCCGTTTATTTGCAAGGATGAAATTTTGGCCAAAATAAAGGCCGACACCAACGAAACGCTCCGCGCAAAAGTCGATTTTCAGGACGTGGACATCTCGCTTTTCCGCCATTTTCCGCGCCTGTCCGTCGGTTTGACGGGTTTGACCGTGGTCGGAAAAGAGCAATTTGACGGCGTCCAGCTCCTCGCCTGCGAACGGCTCGACGTGGCCGTTGATGTGATGTCCGCCCTTTTTGGCGATGAGATCAATGTCCGGTCCCTGTTTTTGGACAAGCCCGACCTCCGCATTTTCGTCCTGCCCGACGGCACGGCCAATTACGACATCACAAAGCCGACGAATGCAACCGAGCCGACCACTTTCAAGGCCACGCTCGATTTTTACGCAATCAACGACGGGCATATCCGATACGAAGACCGGGGCCTCGGCATGGTCGCCGATCTCGAGCATTTGAACCACAGCGGGCGCGGCGAATTCACCCAAGACATTTACGACCTCGTCATGACCACAAAGGCAAATGCGATGACGATCGACTACGAGGGCACGCGCTATTTGCTCAAAGCAAAGACCGATTGGGACGCAACGTTGAACATGGACCTCACCAAAATGAAGTTCACCTTCAAACAGAACGCGCTGAAAATCAACGATTTGGACATCAAACTAGACGGTTGGGTTTCGCTCCCGAACGAGGAGGACATCGATATAGACCTCAAATTTTCTGCGCCGACCAACACGTTCAAAGATTTTTTAAGTCTCATCCCCGGCGCGTACACGAAAGATTTTTCGAGCGTTTCGGCGAGCGGAACGGTGCGGCTCGCGGGCTTCGCGAAGGGCATTTACAACGAGACAAAATACCCGGCCTTCGCGCTCGATTTTGGCATCGCGGGCGGAAATTTCAAATATCCGAGCCTTCCGATGGGCATTTCGGGCATCGATGTGGACTGCAAAATCAAGTCGCCGGGCAGTAATTTGAACTCCATGACCGTCGATATCCCCAAATTTTCGATGAAAGTCGGCGCCAACCCGATCGCCGGACATTTCTTTTTGAAGACCCCGATGACCGACCCGGATGTGGACTTAAAGTTGAAGGGCATCCTCAACCTCGCCGATTTTTCAAAAGCCTATCCGCTGGACGGCGTGAAAACCCTTGCCGGGTTGGTCGATGCCGACGTTTTCATCAAGGCAAAACAGTCGCAGATCGAGTCGAAAATCTATGAGGACATGAACATGGGCGGCAGTTTCAAACTCGACAATTTGAAATATGAAGCGACCGGGACACCGACGGTTTTGATCAATTCCGCCTCCGCGAAAATATCGCCCGGGCGCGTTGAACTGCCCGATTTTGACGCGAAGCTCGGCAAGTCCGACCTCAAAATGAACGGTTTCATCGACTCGCCGCTCGCCTTTTTTTCCCCGAAAAAAACGATGACGGGCAACCTGACGATGCGCTCTTTTTTCTTCGACGCCAACGAATGGATGACCCCCGAACCCGCCGCAGGCCCGGCCTCGGCGACCCCTTCGGCGACCGCCGCGCCCGCTGAAAAAACCTTTGACCGCTGGGATTTCACCCTCGACGGCGACTTCAAAAAACTAATTTACGACACCTACACAATCACCGATTTGACGACAAAAGGGCATTTCACGCCCGACAAAATGGACATCGAAAACTTCGGCCTAAAAATCGGGGAAAGCGACCTCGCGGGCAGTGGTCAGATCTTGAACGCATGGTCGTATCTATTTGACAATCAAACAGTTAGCGGAAAAATAAACCTCAAATCCGGCTATTTCAACATGAACCAGTTCATGACGGAAGAGCCCGCCGGGGGCGCAAAAACAGCCGCTGCGACCAGCCCGGCAGCCCAGGTGGACCCGTTTGTCGTGCCGAAAAACTGGGATTTTGTGCTGAACGCGGATTTCGCAAAATTGAAATACGACAACCTCATGCTCGACAATTTGGCAGGCAAGGTGGTCGTCAAAAACGGCATCGCCAGCCTCGACGATTGCGTTGCGGAGACGCTCGGCGGCGGCATCGCGCTCGCGGGCAGCTATGATTCGCGCGACGTGCAAAAACCGGCCTTTGACATGAATTTTGGGCTCAAAAACATGGGCTTCCGGCAGGCATTCGACAATTTCAACACGATCAAAAAACTCGCGCCCATCGCGCAATTAATCGACGGAAAATTCAACACGACGCTCTCGATGAAAGGCTTGCTCGGAAAGGACATGTCGCCCGATTTGACGACGCTGACGGCGAACGGGTTTTTGGAGACGCTTTCCGCTATTTTGAAAGGCTGGAAACCGCTCGACGAGATTGGCGACAAGCTGAACGCCGATTTTATCAAGTCGAGTTTGGACATAAAAAACACGAAAAACTGGTTCGAAATCGCCGACGGAAAGGTCAACCTCCAACCTTTTGACCTCAAAATAAAGGACATCGCGATGAACATCGGCGGCTCGCACAGCCTCGCGAACGATATGGACTACAAGATTTTGGCAAAAGTGCCGCGAAAATCGCTCGAAAGATCGGGCGTTGGCGCGGCTGCCAGCAAGGGCTTCAACTGGGCCGTCGGCGAGGCCGGGAAAAAGGGGCTGAACATCCAAAACGGCGAATTCGTCAACATCCTTTTTTCGCTCGGCGGCACCATGTTTTCGCCAAAAATAAAGGCCGAACTGAAAGGCACGGACGGCCAATCGGTCAAAGACCAGGTCGAGGAAACCGCCGCCGCCGCCGTCGAAAAGGCGAAGGACAGCCTGCGCACCGTGGCCCAAAAAGAACTTGAAAAAGGCAAAAAGGCTGCATCCGCCGCCGCCCAAAAAGCCATCGACAGCCTCGAAAACGTGGCCAAAAGAAAGGCCGAGGAAGCTGCAAAAGCTGCCGCCAAAAAAGCTGCCGAAGAGGCCGGGAAAGTCCTCGGCAAGGAGGTCGGCGACAAAGTGGGCGCGGAGGCCGGCAAAAAAGTCGAGGAGGCCGCCGGGAAAGTCTTGAAGGACGAAAAGGCCAAAAAAGCCGCCGAGGAGGCCAAGAAAAAGCTCGAAAAATGGGACCCGTTGAAGAAGAAAAAGGAGTGATTTATTAAAATATGGTACAAAAAAAGCCGGACGATAGGTTGCCCGGCTTTTTTTTGAGGGTTTATCTTTCCCCGTTCACCTCAAATACCCCATCCGTCAAGTGGATGGTATCCGGTGCGGTCGGAAAGGGCCTATTTCGCACCAAATAGGTCATTTCAAACCTCCCTTTGAAATAATTCGTGGCTGCATTGAAGGAATCAACAGCGAAAAAATCGTCCCGACCTTTGGTTTTGTCGTAGGCTCCGAAAATCAGGTCATAATCTTCGTAAAGTATTTTTGAAGAAAGTGTTGTGTCATTGACCATGTTGAAGTTTTGGACTTGTGGAAAATAAGTCCCTTTTTTACCCAACAAGTTCAATAAATATAATTCTTGTGTCAGGTAGTTGTTCTCATAATGTCCAAAAATCAGGTGGAATGTGCCGGGTTTTGAGGGGTCTCCAGATTTTGATTTTGTAACGGCCGTCCAATCGACTCCATTGAATTTTGCGGATACCGTTCCGCAACAAGTTGGAATGGTAGGAGTTACTGGAACAAGATCTTTGTCCTTGCAGAAAGTAAAAGATATGGCAATCGCAATGAATATGGATGCATACTTCATGGTGAAACAATTGAAATGGTTGGAAAAAAAGACGATGTTCAATCAACGTACCAGCACAATACGTTGAACTACCACAGACTTATCGAGTTTGAGCCGCAACTGATAGACTCCGGGAGGCAGGAAGGATGGCAATGAAAAATACCTGACTTCGGTTTTTTCCAAGGCCCCCGAGCCGATCAAGTTTTGAATAAATCGGCCATCATTGGAAAACAGGTCAAGTGATGAACAATCTTGCGCTTTGGGAAGACTAAAAACTGTCTCAAAGTCCCCAGAAATAGTTGGATTGGGGTAGGCGCGGAAAACGCGGGTTTCTGTGTCTTCTGATTGGCCATTTGGCTCAAACGAATGTGGACATACTGTGTGTGGCTCAGCGGGGTTGAGCGTTTGGACAGCGTGACTTGCAATTTTGTGCAATCCAGCAACGGTACCTGCTTCCAATCGGATAAAAACCTGTTCCCCAACAGGCATTGCTGGGTAAGTGGTAAAAATATCCGTTTTGGCGGTCGTGGATTGTACTGTTTTCTGAACCTGCCAAGTTTGTCCGTAATTAAGGCTGGTACTCCAGATAAAAGTATATGGAGGTGGATAATCCGTTACCAACGTTCCTTTGACAACGATGGGTTCGTTTGGACAAATGACTTGTGGGCCACTAATTAACAAAGTCATTTGAGTGCCAGTACCGGGCGGTTGCGGGATTGAGCGATATTCAGAAACCCTACATGCTTCTTCTCGTAGTTTTCGGGCATTGTTGCTAGTTCCGCTTCCGGTTTTTTTACCCCGGTGCTTGACATCGGGGTTTGAGAAAAAGCCCATCCGTTTATATGTATTTAGCGGCACGGACATGATTGATCTATAACCCTTGTCCGGCGTATTGATTGTTTTTTCCCAATAATGGCCATGTGCGAATGGGCCAGCATTGTCACCTCCGCAATTTGCCCCGTTTGGACAAGGGTTCCAATTGTGCCGACAGCCAAACAAATGTGCCGACTCGTGCGAGAATGAGTGGTTGGAAACTGCCGCGTTTGTGTTTACCCACCCAAACGCCCTGTCCTCAAAAGTTGCATCTAAACCAACCACGGTTACGTTTCCCAATGCTTCAAGAACATGAGTGTCATCTTCAAAAACCATAACAATATCTGCATGATTGGCATTCCTCAAACCATTTGGACCGGCAATAGTGGGATTGGTGGCAATATTGTCCGCATCATTTTGGGCACTTACATTGCCTTCGGCAAATTCTGCGTTCGTCAGGGCATGGGTAAGCACCAGATTAAAGTGTAGGTTGTTAACCTTACTGTCTTTAAGGTTGCCATTTAAATCAGCCACAGCAGTTTTGATTGTTTGCTCCACCATGGGGTCAATGGCCAAAGCGCCTACTGTGTAGCAAGCCACTACATCGACCTCGCAAACCGTCCGATCGAACGATTCAATATCGTCTTCAGATGGCCCGCCACTTGAAGTGGAACCACTTCCTGAACCTGTAACCAAGCAATCGGCTCCGCTACCTACGGGAGTTGGTGTTTTTTTGCGAATAAAGGGCAAGTTGTTGCCCAAGCTCCTGACATCCCAGAACATGCTATCGATTTCGACCGACCCATAGGTCAACTGGCCGACCCGTGTCAGATAGATATAGCCTGTCAGTGAGTCAGGCGTATCAAGCATGGTGGCATACCACTCATAATCGCCATTGGGGTTCACCGAAACCCGTTTAGTTTTGAAAGGCCAAGTCCCAGAAGTTCCGGGCATCGTGACATTGATGACCCCATTTTGTTGTAAGGAAAGTGGATTGCCGATATCCACGAACTCAAACTGCGCAGTCTGGCTGGAATTTTCATAGACAGACTTTGCGACAAGTTGGGCATTTGTCAGGGCTTGCGCGTTGACATTGGCAGAGGAGAAAAGAGACTGCGCCCCAATTTTAGAAAATAAGAGCAAAATCAGCACGGCCAAAACGGTTGGCCGAAGGTTGGCCGAAGGTTGGCCGAAGGTAACTTGTTTTTCATGCAACAAAAGTTTTTGGTGAAAATTTGGAAATATTGTTTGCAAAGCTATTGATAGTTCTGAAAATAGCCCCAATCGCCAATTATTTTAATTTGACCAAAACTTGCGTTTTCCTAAAACTATCCACCAATCAATTGACCTTCAAACTGATCGGCTCGCTGAAAAATATCCGCCCGCACTCTTTCGAAAAGGATTTGTACCGAAAAAGCCGCCCGCTCATGCTGGCCGTCGCATTCGGCAGGGTGAGCACTGGCGCGTTTGCGTCACGGACGCTGTTCCAACTTTGGCCGCTGTCGGTCGAGACCTGCCATTGGCCCAAAAAAGTGCCGGGGCTGGGCGTCGGCTGGGTGCGGATCTCGGCGGTGTTGCCCTCTTTGATCGAATAATTAGCGTTTTGAGAAAACGATAATGACTGCACGACATCGAGCCGGGCGGTCTCCGAACTGATCTCGCCGCAATCGCCCGCCGTCACGAGCGCGCGGAAAAGCTGGCCGTTCATATTGTCGTTTTCCACAAAAACCGACATGCTCTCGCCCGTTTTCCGGGGGATATCGAACCAGTTTTTGCCGCCGTCGCGGGTGCTTTGCCATTTATAACTGGCCGCTTGGCCGCTCGCCCGCACCTTCATCTGGAAAATGGCCGAATCGCCCGGGCAAGCGAGAAAATGCGCCGGTTGCTGGGCGATGCTGATGGTGCCGCTGACGAGGATGCGCCCGGTATTTGTGATGAA
>JANOQP010000864.1:0-1584 GCA_031414895.1 Saprospirales bacterium | reverse complement strand
GCCAAACAGCATTTCCATGTTGATGGAAGTGTACTATTTGGCCCGTTTTATGGCTCATTGAAAAATCATGGAGCGCCTAAATCTGCCAGTTGATCGGCACCTTCCCCTGTTTTTCCAAAAGCGCGTTCGTCTTTGAAAAATGATGGCAGCCCAAAAAGGCATCGCCCGCAAGCGGTGACGGGTGCGCAGCCTCGAGGATATGGTGCTTCGTTGCGTCGATGAGCGGAATTTTGCCCTGCGCGAACTTGCCCCAAAGAAGAAAAACAATTCCCTCATGCTCGTCGCTCAATTTGCGGATGACCATTTCCGTGAAATGCGCCCATCCGATGTCCTTGTGTGAATTGGGCAGCCCTGCCGCGACGGTCAGGACAGAATTGATGAGCAAAACACCCTGTTGCGCCCATTTCGTGAGATCACCGTGCAACGGGCGGCGATACCCGGGGATGTCGGTCGCAAGTTCTTTGTAGATCTTGGCGAGCGATGCCGGGATGTCCACGTCCTTCGGAACGCTGAACGAAAGGCCCATCGCCTGCCGCGCCCCGTGATAGGGGTCTTGACCGAGGATGACGACCTTCACCTTGTCGAACGGCGTGATGTTAAAAGCGTTGAAAATGAGCGAACTTGGCGGATAGATCAACTTGCCTTGGTGTTTTTCCTTGACAAGATGGGCCTTGATGCCCGCAAAATAAGGTTGCTCGAACTCCGAACCGAGGATTGCCTTCCAGCTCGCGTCTAATTGAACAGTATCCGCACTAATCATAATTGAGGACAGGTAAGTTTTGATGGGGCAAAGCTAAAAAGGATCTTGGGAAATTTTTTAGCGAAAACGGCTACTTTTGCGACCGGTAAAATGGCCTAGTAGCTCAGTGGATAGAGCACCCGCCTTCTACGCGGGTTGTCGTAGGTTCGATCCCTACCTGGGCTACAAAAAAGCGGCGTTTTCAACCTCCCCTGAAAGCGCCGCTTTTTTTGTTTTTTGCGGTCGATCCCTTTTTTATGAAAAACAAGCACCTCGTCCTTTTTTTCCTCGCCTCGCTCGCCTTCGGTTTGAGCATTCGCAATTGCGACCACGGATGTGGAAAACAGTTCAAAGCCACACTTTTTGATTGCGACACGACCCTTTTGACCGAGTTTTCCTATAAATCAAGCACGACCGACACCTCGGAAATCACCTGGGCCCGTGCCGGGAACCGGTGGTTTTGCACACAAAACGGCCTCACGATTTCGCCAGCACAGCCATTCGTCGGGCAGTTCATGGCCGCTTTGAGCAATGCCAAGATCATCCAGATCGGTGCGCGGCTGCCCGTCAAACCGGGCTCGGAAAAGACCTATTTTGGGAAAAACTCGGAGACCGCGCAGTTCGAATTTGACCAAAATGGGCGAACGAGCGGCCCGTTTTTTATCCTCGAAAGAAAAAACCCTGACAGTTCCTCGACCACGCTTGGCCGCCTCCCGACGGGCGACGAGGCATTCGAACTTGAAAACAACGACCTCCTAAAATTGCTCAAAACCCCTTTTCTTTCCCTAAAAAACAGGCAGCTCTGTCGCTTCAAAACGGGGGAAATCGTCGCCCTTGCATTCAAT
>JANOQP010000863.1:0-4142 GCA_031414895.1 Saprospirales bacterium | reverse complement strand
TGGCACGGTTTCACGATATGAGAATGGGGATTCCGAACCGACGTTCGATACGGTTGAGAGAATTGCAGCCGCTTTTGATATACCTGTAGAGGTATTTGCGCGGGAAAATTTTAAGGAAAAATGGGCCTCGCTGGCCGAGTTTGAGAAGTGGCTGGGGGAGAATAAGCGACAGAGCTTATTAGAATCAAAAATTACTCCGAGCGTTGAGCTGCTTTTGGCCATCGTCAATTCAAACAATATTCAGACGGCACGGATAATCGCCTTAAAAAGGCATTATATCCAATCGATTTCGAAGGGAGATTCTACTGTCGAGCAGCGGATTCGGGAGGAACTTGAAGTGATTGAGAAGGAAGTTCTGCGCGGTTTGACAGACCCAAAAAAGGCTGTGGATGAGGCTCTGAAAATTTTAGAAGCCGAATGAGGGTTTGGTTTATCGCGGCATTTTGGAGAATACGTTTCTCTACGGCATTTTTGGAAAGTTTGCTCATGGTCAAATGTTTAGGGCACAAACGTAGCGTCAAGCCGCTCAATAATAAAACAAAAACAACCTAAATTAAAACATATTTCTGCCTGAAATGTGTTTTTAGGCTGCTTTTTTGCGCTATTTCACACTTCCAAAAGTACACTTCACCGTAATCATTAAATTGATTACATTTTTGATTACATTTTTGGTAAAAAACCAAAAGTGCAGTAGCAAACGACAAAACCGGCCCGATATGCGGGGAGAAAATGAAAGTGGCAAGCCGTGCGCATCGGCAGCCCAGAAGTTTTCGTACAAGGGAAATTAAAGGGTATTAAAGGAGGGTGTCGCCGGGTCTTTCCGGCCTTTTTCTCTAACTCGTTGATTATCAAAGGCTTTTCGGGCTTTTTTGGTAGTGTTCTACTGTACTTTTAGTTTTATGCCCCATATTTGAACGACCTTTTCGTGGTCGAAAAATTTCGCAAAAAAGGGGTGGCCGAGGCCCTGCTCCTCCGCGCCCAAAAAATGGTTGCCGACAAAAAGCACAAGGGCCTGGCACTCGAAACCGCCGCCGACAATGTGGCCGCGCAACGGATTTATGACCGTCTCGGCTGGCAAAAAGAATCGGACGAGTACTTTTTTTATTTTTGGAAAAGTTGAATTGTGGGTTTTCCCAATCCCAGATTCACCAATTGCCCTATTCTCTAATTCACCCGGAACCAAGTTTGCGTCCGGTAGAACATGGCAATATATCCGCGCAGTTCGAGCTGGTTTGGGTCGCCGGGCTTGAGCCAAAGTTCGCAGGTGTACCATTTTCCCTTTTCCGGGTCGAGGATCTTTCCACCTTTCCACATCCCTTTTTTGGCGGCCATGTTTTCGAGGATGACCATGTCGATGAGCCGTTGGTTTTTGCGTGCGCCGGGGCATTTGTCACAAGTGCGATCGGGCGGATGGAGGAGCAGTTTGGTGATCTTGCCGTGCAGTTTTCCGCCCGATTCATAGATCTCGACATAGCTTTTTGCCTGCCCGGTCTCGTCGTCGATGGTTTTCCATATGCCGATGGGCGATTGCGCGAACGAATTTATGGAAAGCAACAGGAGCTGTCCGAGCAGGAAAATGGTTTTGATTTTCATATAAAAAATGATTTTTTTTGCCACATGGAAAACGAGACACGGTTGCTTTGGCAGCCTTCCCAAGCGTGGCAAATAAACAGCAATTTGCGGAAATACATGAACTGGCTGGCGACGAACGGCCTCCATTTTTACACCTATCGCGACCTGCAGGAATGGTCGGCGCAGCAGCCCGCGATGTTTTGGGAGAGCATCTGGCATTATTTCAAGGTTGTCCACCATTCGCCTTTTGAGTCGGTCTTGAAAGGCCGACAAATGCCTGATTATCAATGGTTTAGCGGCGCGACGCTCAATTATGCGGAGCATATTTTCCGGCAAAAAACGGACGACCGGCCCGCCATGATTTCCCAAAAAGAGGGCGGCGAGATCGTCGAAACATCCTGGGCCGAACTTGAATCGCAGACGGCTGCCGTGGCCGATTTTTTGAAAAAAAAGGGGATCAAAAAAGGCGACCGTGTGGTCGGTTTTTTGCCCAATTCGCCGGAAGCGATGATCGCTTGCCTCGCGGCGATGTCGATCGGGGCGGTCTGGTCGTGCTGTTCGCCCGATTTTGGCGCGGCCTCGGTGGCCGATCGGTTCCAGCAGATCGAGCCGAAGGTGCTTTTTGCCATCGACGGCTACAAATATGGCGGCA
The DNA here is from genome assembly GCA_031414895.1 of Saprospirales bacterium. Taxonomy (GTDB): domain Bacteria; phylum Bacteroidota; class Bacteroidia; order Chitinophagales; family Saprospiraceae; genus JANOQP01. The sequence goes on along the minus strand of JANOQP010000863.1, from coordinate 1,918 downwards.
AGCCATTCGACAAAACGGGGGTTGTCGCAGAACTTTGCGGGCTTTTGCCGACGGTGGAAACGGTGGTCTTTATCCCCTTTTTGGATGAAAAAACGAGCATGCTACCCATCGAAAATGCCATTTTGTGGGAGGAAATTATCGCATCGTCCACCGTCCGCCGTCCGCCGCCAGCCGTTCATTTTACGCCAGTTGAGTTCGACCATCCGCTCTGGATCCTTTATTCGAGCGGCACTACGGGCATCCCAAAGGCGATCGTCCACGGCCACGGCGGCAACCTGTTGGAACACCTCAAATACCTCCATTTCCACAACGATGTGCAGCCCGGCGAGCGGTTTTTTTGGTTCGCGACGACGGGCTGGATGATGTGGAATTTTTCACTTGCCTCGCTCCTCGCGGGCGCGACGGTCGTGCTTTATGATGGCTCGCCGACGTTCCCGAACATTGATTTCCTATGGAACCTTGCCGAAAAAACGAAGATCGCGCACTTCGGGACCTCCGCGCCGTTCCTCACGGCCTGCATGAAAGCGGGGCGAAGTCCGGGCGAAAAATTCGACCTTTCCGCGCTCCGCAGCATCGGTTCGACGGGGTCGCCGCTGCCGCCCGCCGCGTTCGGTTGGGTCTATGAAAACGTGAAAAAGGACGTTTGGCTGGCCTCAATGGCGGGCGGGACAGACGTTTGCACGGCCTGGGTGGGCGGTGTGCCGACGCTGCCGGTCTATTTGGGCGAGATCCAGGGGCTGTGCCTAGGCTGTGCGATGGAAAGTTGGGACGAAAACGGCGAACCGCTTTTTGACGAAGTCGGCGAAATGGTCGTGACCGCGCCGATGCCCTCGATGCCGATCTATTTTTGGGGCGACGAGGGCAAAAAAAAGTATCGCGCCGCCTATTTTGAAACCTGGCCCGGCATCTGGCGGCACGGCGATTGGCTCAAGATTACGCCCCGGAACACCCTCGTCATCCTCGGCCGCTCCGACGCGACGCTCAACCGGCAGGGCGTGCGGATCGGCACGGCAGAGATCTACCGGGCCATCGACGAGATCCCCGAAATTGCCGATTCGCTCATCGTGAACATCGAAAACGCGGACGGGTCGGACTGGATGCCGCTTTTCGTGATGCTCCAAAATGGCGCACTTTTGGACGATTCATTGATAAAAAATATCAAAACTGCGCTGAAAACCCAATATTCGCCCCGCCATGTGCCGGACGCGATCATCGTGGTGCCGGAAATCCCGTTGACCATTTCGGGCAAAAAAATGGAGGCCCCGGTCAAAAAAATATTCATGAAACAACCGCTCGAAAAGGCGTTCAACCCCGATTCGATGCGCAACCCGGGCGCAATGCAATTCTTCATCGACCTCGCCATGACATTATGAAAAAACAGGAAAAAGAACCGACCTACGCCTCGGCCCAACAAGAGCTCGAAAAAATCCTCATCGACCTTCAAGATGAAAAAACGACCGTCGATGAGCTCGCAGAAAAGGTGCGCCGGGCGGCCTTTTTGATCGATCTTTGCAAGACACGGCTGCGCATGACCGAGGAGGAGGTCGGGCAGTTGTTGCAATGACTGTCCTTTGCCCGCGTTTGGCATCCGGGCTGTCAGCCCATAAATCGGCCTTTTGAAATGATGAATGGTACATTTTTTATCGCAATTTGCCTATCCTGTTTTACGGTTATTTCCTGCCGCAAAAACAATGAGCCAATTATTCCCGAAAACACGTTATACACGCTCAATATCAAATTTTTTGGCGACATACCGGTTGATAAGGAAATTGATTGTTCCATTCAAGAGTTCACAACAAATTCAACAGACTCGTTTATTGGGAAAATCCAACGGAGGGGCGGCTATTCGATCTCTTTTCCAAAGCACAGTTATTCGATTGATTTGAAAACCGATGCGCCGATTGGTGGCCTTCCGGCT
>JANOQP010000862.1:0-6648 GCA_031414895.1 Saprospirales bacterium | reverse complement strand
GCCCGGCTTGGGCGGACAATTTTACCTTTGCCGGCAAACAATTTCAACTGCCATGCTCGCCCGTTTTTTTGAAAAGTACACCGGATTTTTCCGCAACATCAAGCTCGTCTATGTCCTCAACAACCTGTTGAACTACCGTTCGCTGCGCCGAAACCGCGAACTTTACCGGCAGCGCGGCCTCCAAAAAAGCGTCGTCGCCCCCGTCGGCCACCGCGATTTTGTGGGAAAAACGCCCGACGACGGCCCATGGCTCGACCGACCGGGCGCGCTCGAAAAACTGGCCGGGCACCCCGGTTTTAAACAATTTTCGCCCGAAATGCAGGCCGGCATCCGGCAGTTCGTCACCGACGGTTTTTTGGTGCTGCGCGGTTATTTCACAAAAACGGAGGTCGCATCGCTCAATGCCGAGATCGACCAGCTCCGCGCCGAGGGCAAGGCGGGGTTTAATTACACGGGCCGAAAAATCTTCAATGTCCACGAGGTCAGCCCCGTTTCCGACCGTGTTTTTTTTAAAAACGAGGGGCTGCTCCGTTTGCTCGGTTTTCTTTTTGGCCGCCAGGCGGTGCCGTTCCAGACGCTCCATTTTATCGAGGGCAGCGAGCAACGGCCGCACTCCGACAGCATCCACATGACGACCGACCCGGACGGTTTTTTGCTCGCCACTTGGGCCGCGCTCGAAACCGTCGGCCCCGAAAACGGGACGCTCGTTTATTATCCGGGCAGCCACCGCCTGCCGTTCGTCTCGACCGACGACTACGAATCGGGCAACACGGGCCTGACGATCGGGCAAGATTCCAACAAAAAATACGAGGACAAAATCGCCGAGGTCATCGAAAAAAACGGGCTGCGGCCCCAGTTTTTCGAGGGCGCGGCGGGCGACCTTTTCATTTGGCACGCCAACCTTTTGCACGGCGGCATGGCCATAAAACGGGCGGGCGCGACCCGTCGGAGCATGGTCTCGCACTATTTCGCCGCGGGCGTGATCTGTTATCACGAAATGACGCAGCGGCCCGCAATCATCAAATAGACCCAAAAATGGACCTTATTTTCATAGAAAACCTAAAAAAACAGCTCACCGACGTGCCGCTCCCCGGCCTCGAAGGCCAACTGAAAATGGCCCCGCCGATGCGCCGCGAGCTTTTGGACGACCGGTACCGGCAGCCGGAAAACCCGAAACTTGCCGCCGTCCTTTGCCTCCTTTTTTGGGAAAACGATGTATGGAATGTTGTTTTGATCGAGCGGGCGGGCGGCCACCCGTCGGACAGGCACGCGGGCCAAATTGCCTTTCCCGGCGGGAAGGTCGAGCCGGCGGACGTGAGTTTGGCCGCCGCCGCGCTGCGCGAGGCCGAAGAGGAAATCGGGGCCACGGCTGAAAAAGTGGTGGTCTTGGGCCGCCTGACCGAGCTTTTTATCCCCGTGAGCGGTTTTTTGATACACCCATTTGTCGGGTTTTTGGAAGAAAAAACGGCTTGGCTGCCACAGGCCTCGGAGGTCAAGAGCATCCTAGAAGTGCCGATCTTGGATTTACAAAAAAAAGGGGCGCGGCAAGTAAAGGATTTGACCGTCGGGCCGGGGGTCGTTTATCAGGACATCCCCTATTTTGAGGTCGAAAACCAAATTGTTTGGGGCGCGACGGCCATGATCTTGGGCGAGTTTTTGGAGGTTTTGGGCCGTGTGGAAAAGTAAAAAGGCAAAAGCGGGTTGCCCCCACTTGTTGGCGTTCTCGCTTTTTTTAAGTGCAAAATTAGCGAGAAGTTATCGGCACAACCGACATCATGTGCGGCACGAAGAAGGCCTCGAGCCATTGCAATAGACCTTTCTGGTCAAATTGACTTGTAACAAGTACCTGCTCACAATAGTAACAAAAATCATGAAACATTACCTTTCGATAGCCATAACAGTTTTGGCGGCCTTTGATATAGGACAAGCGCAGAGCCAATCGTTTCAAATGGCCTTATCGCCACCCCAAAAGCACCCAGTATGTGATGTTGCCGTGAATGAATATGGGGACGCTTTGGGCGTGTTCGTGCCATGGGGAATATATGACCCTAAAGAATTGTATTTTTCCCCAATTACTAAATTAGCCACACAACAAGCCCTCCACTTAATATTTCCACCTCCTTTCAGGTTTTACCCAGATACCCCCATTACCAGGTTTATAGGCAATACCGTATATTTTAGCTTTACAGTAAGCCCAGAAAGCGGGATTATCGTTTGTGATTTACAGGTGAAAACCGCTTGGCTCAAACGATTTGCCAAATTGTCAATTCCGGGCGGCAAACCGGGCACAGATGCGCAGTTCAAGTGTTTCGCGACCACGCCGAACAGTGAACTGACAGTGGTTTTGGGTTATGGGCACGACGGCTTTTGGGGGCAAGAATACGACGCTCTCCGCCTGTTCAATTTCGACAAAAACGGGGTGCAGGTTTGGAAAAAGAGCTATAAGATCGCAATGCCGGGCTTTGCCTATCAGGGGGTTTACAACTCGGACATTGCGTTCAACCCTGTCGATAGCAGTTATATCCTTATCGGCAGCGTCGTCGAACTATCCCCACAAGGTGCGAAAGGGACGCAACAGATCATCATCAAGCTCGACAAGTCCGGCACCCCCATTTGGTGGAAACGGGTCATCGACCACGAATTCAAGCGCGTTTTCGTCCGAAATGACGGGGTCTATTTTTTGGGCCGCACGAAACAGCCGCTCCCGTTTTCACAGAACCACTTAAACGCCATTCTTTGCAAGATGGGCCACGACCTCAACCCCATTTGGGCGCGCGCCTATTCGGGCGAGGCGTTCGAGTACAGCCTTTCGAGCCTCAATTTCCTGCCCGACGGGCGGATGGTGATGGGCTATTCGACCACCGGCGCGTTCCCGACCGTGCTGGCCACGCTGGCCCCCGACGGGCAAATCCAGTCCCAAAAGGGCTACCCGCTCTATGAGCCGCGCCTCGATGTCATGCCCGACGGCTCGCTCGTCATGGCCGCCAGAAGGCATTTCGATTCGACGGGCATCTTTTTTAGGTCCATCATCGCCAAAACGGACACCGACGGCAATATCGACGGCTGCTCGACCTTCCCGACCTGCCTCGAAGATGCCCCGGTGGATGTGCAGTTTGGCGATTTCCCGTTGGAGGTCATCACCGACAGCACAATCGTAAAGGACTACACGGTCGCTGTGGACAGCCTCCAATTTGATTTCGAGGACTTTTGCGGGTCGCCGACCTTGCCTACCCCCGATTTTTACCTCCCCGACACGGCCTGCACGGGCATGACGTTGCCAACTGTGGCAAAGGGAAACCGTTTTGCGGCCCAGCGAGAATGGCGCATCACCGGCCCCGGCGGGCTGGACACGCTCATCCGCGACTCACTGAACATCAAAATCGGGGCCTTGTCGGCGGGAAAATACAAGATTGGCCAAAAAATCTGGTCGCTTGGCTGTGCGTACGAGCATGAGCGCATTTTGACCGTCCTGCCGCCGCTCGAACTGGCCATTTTGCCCGAAGGGACGCTCTGCGACGGCCCGCCCGTCGAGCTGTCGGCGAGTTCCAACCGCCCGTTGAGCGCCTATAAATGGAGCAACGGCGAGGCGGCGAACAACATTTCCATCGGCCAAGAGGGCCCATATTGGCTGACCGCAACCGACGGCCATTGCACCGCAACCGACACCGCACAGATCGCTTTTTTGTCCACAAAACTCGACGGCCAACCGCCCTTTTCCGTGCCGTCCGACACGACCGTCTGTATGCAAAACCTGCCTTTTTTGTTGAAACCGGCCAGTCTTTTTTCAAAAAAATTCGACCTGACCGGCAGTGGGGCGACCCTGACTGACTCGGTTTTTTGGCTCAAAACGCCCGGTATTTTTACTGTTTCGACCGAAATCGACGGCTGTGTTTTTGCCAAAAAATTCATGCTCGGCGTGGTGGGCTGCGAGCCGAAAATCTATTTCCCGACCGCTTTCAGCCCCGACGGCGACGGGGAGAATGACCGATTTTTTCCGCAGGGCGAGGGTTTCAGGGCCATCAAATTGACCGTTTTCGACCGATGGGGCAATGTTTGGTTCGAGGACAGCTCCCCCGCCCCCGCATGGGCGGACGAACGGGCCCATCCGGGCGTTTTTACCTATCTTTTTGAATACGAAAGCCTCCTCGACGGCTCGAAAAACAGGCTGACGGGGTCTGTGACGGTCGTGAGGTGAGGCTTCCCCATTGGGCATGCAGTCCCTCACGAGAGAGGATCGGGCAGAAAAGCAAAAGGCAAAAGCGGGTTGCCCACTTTTGCCTTTTTGCGTCCAAATTTTGCCCTCAAAATTCACATCCTCAGATCCTCCACCCGCACGTTCGGGTATTTTGTTTTGTCCCATGAAAAAAGGGCATCGTCAAAGGTTTTGTCGGCCGTTTGTTTGCTGACGGTGAACGTGTACTTGCCGCCGTCCTTCGCAAAAGCCTTGATCGAGACGACCTCGTTGGTTTTTTTGTCGATGCTCAACCGCAGTTTTGAGTACTCCGACGATTTTTTGACGGGCTTGAACTCGACCAGCTGCACCTTCTTGCCGCCGACGGTTTCCACGCCCGCGAGGGTGTAGAGGTACTCACCTTTTTGGTACATTTTCATCAGTTCCTTCGGCGAGATCAGGCTTTGTTCGCCCGTCACGTCGGCGTCGTTTATTTGGACCTCGTTGTTTTTTTTGAGATAGATCCACGTCGCCGAACCGTCGCTGATGATGGTCTGGTCGGTCATTTCGAGGCGGTATTTCGAGTCGCCCTTGCTCTTGAAAACGCCTTTTTGGGTCTCGGTCGGCTGGCCGGGGACCTCCATTTCGAGGCTAAAATCCATTTCGAGGGATTTATGTGCCTCGTATTTTTTGCGGACCTTGTCCAACAAAGATTTGGCGTTCGGGTCGTTGGCCTCCTTTGTGGCGGGCTTCGGCTTCGTATTTTGGGAAAACGCGGCAATCGAGCCAAACAAAATCAGGGCAAGCAGGGCAATTCGTGTCATTGTCAAAATTATTTTTGGGTGAAAATTTTCACCGTGCAAAAAAACGAAACTCCCGGTTGGTTATTTGACCGGCCCGGGGCGGCGGACGGTTAATCTTTTTCAAAAACCAAAATCCAGGGCCAGCCAGCCGACGGAACGGAAATAAATGAGAACTTTGCGTCATTTATCAAACATCGCCTAAACCGCTTTTTTGTGTCTGTGAAATCCACTAACAAAATCCGGATCCTCGTTGCCGACGACGAGGCCCATATCCGCCGCACGCTCGTTGATATCCTCGAATTTGAAAAGGCCGACGTCGTCGAGGCCCGCGACGGGCTGGAGGCATATATAAAGGTGAAGCAGCAGCATTTCGATGTCGTTTTTTTGGACGTGAAAATGCCCGGCATGGACGGCATCAAGGCGCTCGAAAAGATCATGGAGTACAATTCGGACGTGCCGGTCATCATGATCTCGGGGCATGGCGATATCCAGACTGCCGTCGAATGCACCAAAATCGGGGCCTACGCCTTCCTCCCGAAGCCGATCGACCTCAATTCGATGCTCATCACGATGCGCAACGCATTGGAGCGCAAAAACCTGTTGGGCCAAACGCGGACGCTCACCTCGCCGCTCTTTGTGCAGGAAATCATCGGTTCGTCGCCGGCCATTTTGAAGGTCCGGGACATGATCGACCGCGTTGCGCACGACGATTCGAGCGTTTTGGTCACGGGCGCGAACGGCTCCGGCAAGGAGCTCGTCGCGCAATGGCTGCACGCTAAAAGCCCGCGAAACAACGGCCCAATCGTCGAAGTGAACTGCGCGGCCATGCCCGAAACACTGATCGACAGCGAACTTTTTGGCCATAAAAAAGGCGCGTTCACCGATGCTACCGAGGACAGGCCCGGCAAATTTGAGGTCGCGACGACCGGGACACTTTTTTTGGACGAGATCGGCGACCTCTCCGAAGGGGCGCAGGCCAAGATCCTCCGCGTCCTCGAAACGGGCCGCATCCGCCGCGTTGGCGACACGAAGGACATCGCGATCGACGTGCGCGTGGTTGCCGCGACCAACAAGGACCTGATTTTTGAAATTGAGCGCGGGCGTTTCCGGCTCGACCTCCTCAACCGCCTCAACGTGATCCATATCCACGTCCCGAGCCTCGCCGAGCGGCGCAGCGACATCCCCGAACTGGTCGAACATTTTATGGAAAGGCTGCGCGAAAAAAAGAACCAGCCCGACCGCGAGATCGTCCCGGAGGCCATCGAAATGTTCAAAAACTACAGTTGGCCGGGCAATGTCCGCGAACTTTGGAACACGATGAACCGCCTTTTCATCCTCGGCGACGCGGTCATCTCGACCGAAAACGTTCAAGACCTGCTCCTCGAACAGCCACAAATGCGGTTCGACCCGATGAGCGACCTGTTCACGCGGTTCGAGACCTTTGAGGAACTGAAGGAATTTATGGCCAAGGAATGGGTGCGGCGTAAGGGTTGATTTTGCCCAAAAAAATCACTTTTCAGGCAACGGCCCATCGATCAGGTAGACTTTCACGCCCCGAAACTCACCAACCTGAATTTTTAAATAGGGCAAATACCAGCCCGGCTCCCGATCGATTTCTTTATTGACAATCAAGTATTTGGCCCCTTTTTCTATGAAATGCTTGATGTTCATGTC
>JANOQP010000861.1:0-7809 GCA_031414895.1 Saprospirales bacterium | reverse complement strand
CCCTTGAACTGGACATAAGCCTTCACTTTTGAGCCTTCTTGCAAAAATTCGAGGGCGTGGCGCGTCTTGAACTCAAAATCGTGGTCGTCCGTGTTCGGCCCGAAACGGATTTCTTTGAGGACGGTTTTGGCTGCGTTGGCTTTTAGTTCCTTGTCCTTTTTGCGCTTGTTGTACAAAAATTTGTTGTAGTCGATGATCCGCACGACGGGCGGTTCGGCGTTCGGCACGATTTCGACCAGGTCGAGACCTGCCTTGTCTGCCCACAGCAAAAGCTGGGCGACCTGAAAAATACCAGTTTCGATGGGCTGCCCGACTTCTTTGGTCAGTTCCTCCAAATTGTCGCCGACCAAACGTGCCTCCGGGATGCGGATGAGGTCGTTGATGCGGTGTTCCATGCGCTCCTCGCGGGTTGCAAAGCGCGGGTTGCGCGAGTTTGGGCGCGGGCCACCTGGGCCACCGCCGGGCGTGAAAGGTCGGGGTGCGCCTGGGCCACCGCCCGGGGTATAAGGCCGGGGTGCGCCTGGGCCACCACCGGGGGTATAGGGCCGCGGGCCTCCTGTCCCACCGCCGGGCGTATAGGGGCGTGGGCCTCCTGTGCCGCCGCCGGGCGTGTAGGGACGTGGATTTGGGCCACTACTGTCACGGGGCGTAAATGGACGGGGATTTGGGCCGCCTTCACGGGGCGTAAACGGGCGCGGTGCGCTTGGGTCTGCGGGGGTCACGCGCGGGCGTGGAGCGGATTGGTCTGCGGGGGTAACGGGACGGTCTTCACCGGTTTGTTTTTCCTTATCGAAAGGTGGAATTTCTGCCAAAATTGTAAAATGGTTTGGTGATAAAAATGCTGAAAACTTTGTGAAAAAGAGCCGTTTTTCACGGGCAAAAGTCAGAAATCAAACAGATTTTCAGATAAAAAGTTTTTTTTGGGGAAAAACAGAAGAAGCCCCGCCAGCAAATAGCGGGCGGAGCTTCGTCGTCAGGCAATGGTGAAAAAATCAATCCCAGTCATTGCCATCCTTTGGAGGTGTGGTATTACCGCCTTCGTTGTTGTCGTTGTATGGCTTGCGATAGCCGCCGTCGCCGCCGCCCTGGTTGTTGTCCCATGGCTTGCGATAACCGCCGCCGCCAGCTCCACCGGAGCCGCCGCCTTCACGCCGTTGATAACCGCCGCCGCCGCCGGAACCGCCGCCGTAGCCACCGCCACCACCGCCTTCACGGCCCAGATAAACGCCGCCGCCACCGCCGCCGCCTTCACGGCGCTGATAACCGCCGCCGCCGCCGGAACCGCCGCCGTAACCGCCGCCGCCTTCACGACGCTGGTAGCCACCGCCGCCGCCGCCGCCGCCAAAGGAGCGTGGTTGCATCTCACTTTTGGGCACGGCCTCGCGCACGAGCAGCACTTTGCCTTCGAGTTCTCCTTGGTTGAGGGCTTCAATTGCGGCTTTCGCTTCGTCGTCGCTAGACATTTCGACGAAGCCGAAGCCGCGCGAATCGCCTGTGTGCTTGTCCTTGATAACTTTCGCGGACGTTACTTCTCCGTACTCCGCAAAAATATTGCGGAGATCCTCGTCCTCAATTTGACTGACGAGGTTGGCGATGTAGATGTTCATTTAAACAAAAATTGAATGAAAAAAAATGGGTGAGAAATAAAAAATGCAGAAGAAAGTGCCGGGCTTGCAGATGGGTGAACTGAACGTTGAAAACTAAAAAAACAGATTGGTTTCACTTGAAAAAACAATATTTCTAAAAAATTTTCGGTGGGAAAGACCCACGCCCGGATGTTGTGTTTGTTGCGGAATGGCCGCATTTTGTACTATTTAACGTGCCAAAGGTAGTGGATGGTTTCTCGAAACTACAAATGTGCGCCGTTTATTTTTTGTGAACGGAAAACGCGCCCGTGCCGCGCCGGTTTCGTTTTTCCTGAAAAACATTTTTCAACCTGCCGCCCCTGTGCCCGGTTTCAGTTTTCTCAGGAAATTTTCCACCCGCGTTTCCAGCGGAAATGTTTCGTCGCCCAATGCATTGATGAAAGCAGAGCCGACGATCGCCCCGTCGAGCTGCCCACAGACCGCATCGAACGACGCTTTGTCGGAAATGCCGAACCCGGCCAAGAGCGGGTTTTTCAGCCCCATGCCTTTTATTTTTTTGAAATAACCGATTTGCGCCGCCGAGATGCCCGATGTCGCCCCGGTCGTCGCCGCCGCCGCGACCACATATATAAAGGAGTCGCTTGCCGCGTCAATCTTTCGGATGCGTTCCTCCGAAGTCTGCGGGCTGACGAGGAGGATGTTTTGCAGGCCGTGCTTTTCAAAAACGGAGCGGTAGTTTTCCTCAAAATAATCAAGCGGCAGGTCGGGCAAAATCAGCCCATCAATGCCCACGCGGGCGGCCTCGGCACAAAATTTTTCCACGCCAAACTGCAAAACAGGGTTGAAATAGCCCATCAAAATCAACGGGATTTCCACCTTTTGCCGAATCCCGGCGAGCTGCGCGAACAGTTTTTGCATTGACATCCCGTTTTCGAGCGCGATTTTCGACGACGCTTGGATGGTCGGCCCGTCGGCAAGTGGGTCGCTATACGGCATCCCAATCTCGACGAGGCCCGCGCCATGTTTTTCGAGTAAAAAAATGATCTCGGCGGTCGAGTCGAGGGTCGGGTGGCCGGCGGTGAAATAGACGGAAAGAAGGTCTTTTTTCTTTTTGAAAATTGCTTTTAATCGCGACATGGGGATTTTTTTTTAGGATATGGATTTACCGCACGACCACCCGTTGCGTCGCCAACGCACCATCTGTTTGCAGCTGCACGACATAAACGCCGCTCGAAAATTTGGCAGCATCAAAAAAATATTTCGACGCGCCAGCGGGCATTTCGCCCGAAAAAACAGCCTGCACGAGCCGTCCGTTCACGTCAAAAACATCGATTTGCGCCCGCATTTTTTTGTCCGAAAAAACGGGGATGCAGGTCATCGCGCTGGCCGGGTTTGGGAATATTGCCTCCATTTTGGCCATTTTGGCCTCGTTTGCCGAACTGGTCGTGCAAAAATTGGCTCGGTAAAAACCATCCGGGGCGGTGATCGGGCGGCGCATTTTCTTGCCGCTGTTGGCCCGCGCCTCTATATAATATACGAGCGTGTCGCCGACCGCCGCCGTGAATGCCGGGATCCCCACCGAAAAACTGTCCACGCCGACCGGGGACATCGGCAAAATCTGCCAAGTGGAGATATCCGACGAGGGTTTGTTCGTGAAATAAACGTCCGCCGTTTTCACGCCCGAGCGTGTCCTGATCTTCGCGCCGATTGGGTATGGTTTGTTGTCAAAAATGGAAATCGAGCAGTCTGCCGAACGGTGGTGGTTGATAACGATTGGTTCGTCGGCCCCAATTTCGTGGGTGATGCAATGGATCGCGCCGAGCTGTTGGATGATGTCATTGCACGGGATGCCGACAATCTTGTAGCCGGGCATGGCTTCGCGCCAGATCCGGACGGCGGTCGAGTCGTATTTTTCTTCATAAGTGGGCAATATGACCGTCCGGTTCACAAAAACCGCGTTCGAGTAGGTCCGGTAATCTCCGTTCGGGTTGTCGGGGAACTGACCCTCGGCATCCGGCGGGGCGGGGACGCGGACGACCTTATATTTTTCGCCAAACGGCGTTTTCCAAATATCCAAAATGTATTGCAGGTTGGCCTCGATCTGTGGCCCGTCGGCAATCCCGGCGGGGTATTCGCTCACCAAAAGTGTCTCCTCGTCGAGCAATTTCATGTGCATATCGATGTGGTGGATCGCGTCGAAAGGCAGCGTTCCCATCTTCGGGAAGCGGTTGATGCCCATAAAACCTTGCATGATTGAATTGATCTCGGCCTCCGTTTTTGGCGTGTAGCCGTAGCTGTTGTTCGACGAGTTTTCATCAAGGATCAGGGCCGATTCGAAGGCCGTCCCCATGCCGTCGGTCATGAAATTGCCGCCCGTGTTCACCAGCGCGTTCGGGTCGTCGATGGTCGAATAGACCGGCACGCCGAGATGGTTGCCGATGAGGGCCGGCACGGCATCGTCCTTCGGGCGGGCGGGCCGGTTGTACCGCCAATCGACGAAAATGAGCGAGTCCACGCCGTTTTGATAGACCGAGTTTGGGCCATAATCGCGGCACCAAATGGAATCGTAGCCGCCGATCAAGAAGGTGACGTTCGTGGAAAAATCAATCCCTTTTGCCGTCAATTTGTTCTTGCAGGAAGTCACCGTCGCCGCGTCCTTGCACAAAATAATGACGTTCGTCTCGTCCTTCGCCGCCCGCACGATCTCGGCCAAGATGTTCGTATAGCTCGTCCAAGCAATCAGCAGTCCCTGTAATTCTTCCCATTCGGCCATTGCCCGGACGGGAAAAGGCGGCGGTGTCGTGATGTTGAGGCCCGGCGGCGCAAATGGCCCGGAAAGCAGCGTGAGGTCTGATTTTTCCATGAAAAATTGCCCGTTTTGGGCCACGAGCATCGGATGCGCGACAAGGGAAAACAGAATGGAGAGGACGAAAAACTGTTTCATGATCTTTTTTTATGGCAAATGTAATTTGTGAAAACTTGTTTTTTCGCTGGCGGGCCTTTTTCGATTGTGCAACACGCAGGCCCTTGCAAGCGGCCCCTAAAAAAAATGACTGCCGGTGTCCGGGCAGCCATTTTTTTTTAACACTCAACTCGGTTCCATCCGCCCCAATTTCCCCAAAGGGTAATCCTTCAATACCTCCGGGACCAACCGTTTCACCGCTTCCAAAAGCCGGGTGATGTCCTCCGTCGAGTGGTGCCAGGTGAGCGAGACGCGCACGCCCGATTCCTTGAACCCGACCGCCGGGTAAAGCCCCGGATTGGTGAAAAACCCGGCCTCCCGCAGCCGCCAGACCAAATGCCCGGCAGGCAGCGTATCGCCGATATGGAGGAAAAAAATAGGTGTTTGGCTCCAGTCTGCCAATCGTATTTCGAGGTCGCGGGCGGTTTTTATGAAGTGGTTGATGTTCTTTTTGAGCTTCCGCTGGCGGGCCGTGATCTCCGGCGAAAGGTGGATCTTGGCCGATTCGATGCCCGCCGCGAGTGCCGAGGGCTGCACCGGGCCGCTATAAACGAGCGACGGGCCGGCGCGGCGGAGGACGGTTTTTATGTTGTTGTTGGGCAAGATCAATGCCCCGCCGCCCGCGCCGAACGCTTTGTTGAGCGAGACGGCGAGGATCATTTTGTCGTGGAACTTGATCTGGTTCATCACTTGGCCCGTGCCGTTTTGCCCGACCCAGCTCATGCCGTGCGCGTCGTCTATATATAGGTACACGTTTTCGTACTTGTCGAGCAGAGCGGTCAAATCCTTCGCCCGCGACGCATCGCCGAACATCGAAAAAATGCCGTCGGTCACGATCCAGACCGTCTCGTGCTTGTCGCGCAACTGCCGGACCTGGTTTTCAAGTTCCACCATATCGTTGTGCGGGTACGGCTGGATTTTCACGCCCGCGCCACGAACCGCCTGCAGGGCCATGAACAAACTCGCGTGGGCCTGATAATCGACGAGTGCGACATCGCCTCCGTTCATGTAGACCGGGATGGCCGAAATATGTCCGAGCGATGTGGAGGCCGCAATGACCGCCGGGCGGCCAAACATCTGCTCGAGCAGCCCCTCCAATTCCTCGTAGAGGGGCACCGACACGAACGACCGCGAGCTGCTGAACTGCACCCCGAAACGGCTGATGGCCATAATGCCGGCAATCTTCAACCGCTCGTCGGTGTCGAGGCCGAGGTAGCTGCTGTTGCCAAAATTGATGATTTTTTTGCCCTTTATCTCGATGCTCTTTCCGTTGAGCATGTCGTCTTCGAGGCTGAACTGGGCGATTTCCGCGCTCGGGCAATGGTTGTAGATAAACTGGGCCTTCTCTGCATGCTGTGAGATCCTGCGCATGGGCGTAGATTGTTTTTGAACGGTGGGTAGCCAAAATAGGCGAGCGTGCTGGTGTCTGGTCGCGAACATACCGTTGGTTCAAAAACGCAAATCGGTCATGGATTAAAGTACGGTTTTCCCGTGCGCGGTGAAATTAGAGATTGTTCATATTCAAAAAAATAAAATTGTAAAAAATGGCCATTGGTGCACATGCGCTGGGTCGCTATTTTTGTTTTTGAAAATCAATATTTACCACCAATTATTACAAAATTCAAAAGAAATGGCCAGCGATAAGTTGCCGAAAAGCATTGTTCCGTGAATAAAAAAAGGGCGCGACCGATGCTGGCCGCGCCCTTTTTTTGGAAAAAAGAAGCCTAAACTACGTCATATACGCGCCAATACGGTTTGGTTGCCTTTCACGATCTGGTCCATCCCGACCTCGATTTTTGAGCCGAGCGGCAAAAAGACATCGACCCGCGAGCCGAACTTGATGAACCCCATTTCATCGCCCTGACGGACAATTTCGCCCTCATTGATGTACCATTTTATCCGCCGTGCAACCGCCCCTGCGATCTGCCGGAAAAGCACCTCGGCCCGTTCGTTGCCGATCACGACGGTCGTCCGCTCGTTTTCGGTGCTCGATTTCGGGTGCCATGCGACAAGGTAAAGCCCCGGGTGATATTTGAAATATTTGACCACGCCACCGACCGGGTTGCGGTTGACGTGGACATTGAGCGGCGACATGAAAATGGACAATTGGATGCGCCGGTCGTGGAAATATTCGCCCTCCGTCACCTCCTCGATCACCACCACTTTGCCGTCGCAGGGCGCATAGACGGTGCCGTCGTCGGCGAGGGCGATCGCCCTTTTTGGGTTCCTGAAAAATTGGCCGACCATCAAAAGCAAAATACAGCCAATCGCAACAGGCAGCCAAAGCAAGCCGTCCGCATTTTTTTGGACAAAAAAAGCGATGGCCGAGAACACCAAAACAATCGTCGATAAGATCAAGCGGCCTTCTTTGTGGATATAATTCATTCGAGTCTTAACATTTTTAGGCGGCGAAATTAGCCAAATGCTTCACTTCACCACCTGCAAAACCAGCCAAACCCGGTTTATAAACTTTAAGGTGTATTTTTGCACAAGATTTTAGACCTATACTTTATGAAAAAATCAGTGCCAAAAAGGAGTGATTGGGAAAAAATCCAATCAGAATTTCCAAACGAATGGGTTTTGCTCGGCAACCCAGAATGGTCGGGGCCAAAAATCCTTTCTGGCCATGTGATTTTTCATGGGATCGACAAGCGCATAGTTTGTATGGAAGCTCCAGCCCGGCGGGCAGGTTTCAAAACAATCACCGTGGTCTTTTCGGGCAAATCTGCCGTCGTATCGCATAGCGGTTTGCTTCGCCCAATCCCGCAAACATGAAAAAAAGGGTTCAATTTGAGTGGCTCGGAAATCGTGAATTGATGATCGTCCGGGTAAAAATCAATGGCGACGCCGAAATCCGAATGGCTTTGGATACTGGGGCAAGCCAAACAACGATCGACCTGAACATGCTTTTGATGGAAGGGATTTCCCTGCGGGAATCGGTCGGCCAGCAGGCGGTCGAAACGGCGAACGGGATTGTGATGGCTGACATTTTTATTTTGTCCGAGCTTCAATTTGGCGATTTCTCCTTTAAAAACTTCCCGGTTCAGGTCATCGATTTTATCGCCCACAGCGTTTTCTCAAACTATGGGGGCTACCTCGGTTTGGATGTGCTGGCCCAAATGGATTTCTGTGCCCACTTTGACGATTGCTCGCTCACGTTTGGTTGATTCACTTCACCACCTGCAAAACCAGCCAAACCCACGGCAGCATAAAAATAAACGCATCGAACCGGTCGAGCATCCCGCCGTGGCCGGGCAGCAA
>JANOQP010000860.1:0-5676 GCA_031414895.1 Saprospirales bacterium | reverse complement strand
CCCGGTGAGTTTCCGGAGTGCCTGCGACATCAAGCGGGCATGAAGGCCAACTTTTGAATCGCCCATTTCCCCCTCAATCTCGGCGCGTGGCACGAGCGCGGCAACGGAGTCGACCACGATGATGTCGATTGCGCCGGAGCGAATAAGGTTTTCGGTGATTTCGAGGGCCTGTTCGCCGTTGTCGGGTTGGCTGATGAGGAGCGCATTGACATCTACGCCAAGTTTTTCGGCGTAAAAACGGTCAAAAGCGTGTTCCGCATCAATGAACGCGGCCGTTCCGCCCATTTTTTGGCACTCAGCGATTGCATGGATTGCGAGGGTCGTTTTGCCCGAACTTTCCGGGCCATAGATTTCGACGACCCTACCGCGTGGCATCCCATTGATGCCGACGGCAATATCGAGGCCGAGCGACCCGGTCGGAATGACATCAATTTCGACGGTCTGTTTGTCGCCGAGGCGCATGACCGTCCCCTTGCCGAAGGATTTGTCGATGCGTTCGAGGGTGGTTTTTAAGGACTGGAGCTTTGCTTCCTTTTCTTTAGAATCAACTGCCATTTCTCAATTCAATTTAAGTGTGAAGGGTATAGTTTTTACAGCTGCGAGTTTTGGTTTGCGAGTTTTGGGTTGCGCAGCCCAAAACCAAAAACACGATGCTCGTTTTTGTTGGGACAAATTTAAACAACTTGTTTTCACATTGTCAAAACTATTTTCAAAAATAATTTTATCTAAATTGTTTTAAAGCGTATAAATACGTTGATAATCAATGAGTTAAGGTCAAATAAATTTTTTTTAAAAATATTTTAAAACACCGTTTCGAACCCTAATTTTCCTCTGACCGGCCTAAAGTTTGACCCGAGCCCGTCGCCCGGACGAGTGAATCCGCCATGATTTTATCCAGTTCTGAAAGTTGATTTAACCCAAAACCGGCCATGTCGGGTTGCCCAGCATCGACCCAAGCGGTGAACCAAGCGGACGAAACGGCATGGATTGAGGCGCGCATCCGGCGTTCTACCATACCGCCGAGCCGTTGCTGAAACTCTGCGGCGAACTCGCGGCTGGGGCCTAAAACGAGTTTGCCGTTGCGGTCGTCGAGACCAAATTGGCGGTCGGCGGGAAAGTCGGCGCGGAGCTTTTTTTCCACCAAAAAAACGGAATCGGCAAGTCGGTGGCTCTCAAAAACCGTCTCCCAAAAATAGGCGGGCGGGTCTTCGAGATATTCGGGCTTGCCGACAAAATAATCATATTCCTTGTCGGCAAAAAGCTCCGGGACTCGGCTTTCCCAAAAGGAATGGAGGCCGTTTTGCCCCGTTTTTTGGCCGTCGTAATTGCTCACAGTGTGCAGCGGGACGTGCGCATCGCCGATATAATGGCCAATTTCGGCGGCGAGACGGAGGAGTTTTTTGGCGTTTTTTTCGCGAAAGGCATCAGTCAAACGGCGTTGCATGAGCGCGAGGTGCCACGGGACGATGCCATGCTCGGTGAGGTGCTCGACGGCAAAACCCTCGGTCACGCAGAACTCTCCGAGGCTGGATTGGTCGAACCAAATTTGGAGGCTGTCAGCAGGGATTTTCCATTTTTCATCATAAAAACGGGGGAGCATTTCCGTTCGGTAAAACTGGCTCAACTGTTTGATATTCAATGAGTTAAGTCGCAAAAATTGACCACTCCGGGTTTCCCAAATTGGCAATATCGTATCGAAACGGATACCGCGCCCCTCCTCGGCGGCGGCCACAAAAACGCGCACCGTATCGCGCCCGTCGAGGACGGCAAACCAATCGCTGTTATATAATAAGGCATCGGCCCAACCGCGCGGTGGCACGGTTTTCCATATGTCGAGGTCGATAAAATGGCGCGGGGCCTCGTGCGGGTCGAGGTACCGGCGGAGGTCGGGGTCGGTCGCGTGCTCGGTTAGGAACTCGATGTTCTTTTTGAAAAAAATGCCCATTTCGGGCGGTAGGGTGAACACGGCGTGGCGGTAGATGCGGCGGTGGCCAAAGAAGCCCCAAAGGGGGTTTCGAGTTTCGGGCTTCGAGATTTGAGTGGGGGCAACCGCGCTGGGAAAAGGGCGAATTTGGGTTTCCCTCGAAATTTCGGACGGGTCGGGCGCGGGGATTTTCCACAAATAAAAGGCGAGGAAAAGGGCGGAGGCGCAAAAAACCGGGCGGGCGTGATTTTTCAAAACTTGGGGTTTTTTGAAATTTATTGGTGCTGTATTAAATTAAGGTGGTGTAAAATAGAGACAGTTTCTATATTTGCACGCTTTTTTAAAAAGCCCCAAAACAAATAATTAAGTCAACTGATATTTTCAATTCAATAATTCTACGCGATGCAAAGCAAAGGTATGGTCAAGTTTTTCTTGGCCGCGCTCATTTTTGTCTGTGGCTACCAGTTCATTTTGACCCTTCCGACCAATAAGGTCGAGAATTCTGCCGATGATTATGCCAAAGAATTGGCCGCCAAGGCCCCGGTCGAGCAACAATACGAACTGTCCAAAAAGTACCGGGCAGATTACCTCGACTCGATGTCGAGCGAAACGATCTTTACGATCCCGCTCATCAAAAAATTCAATTACGAAGAACTCAAGCGCGCGCAATTGGCGATGGGCCTCGACCTCAAAGGCGGCATGAGCATGCTTTTGCAAGTTGATCTTCACGATTTTTTGGTCGGCATGTCCAACAATTCGACCGATGCGCAATTCAAACAAGCACTCGACCAAGCCAGCGAACGGGTCAAATCGGAGCAAAAAGACTATATCTCGCTTTTTGGCGAGGAGTGGAAAAAAGTCGCCGGCACACGCAAGCTCGCCGATGTCTTTGCCCGCAACGAGGCGTTGAAAAACCAGATCAATTTTGAGACCGCCGACCAAGAGGTGACCCGTGTCATCCGCGAAAAAGCGAACTCGACGGTCGGGGAGACCTTCAACCGATTGAAACAACGGATTGACAAGTTTGGCGTCGTCCAGCCGAACATCTCGCTCGATGCGGCCCGCGACTTGATCCTCGTCGAACTGCCGGGTGTCGAAAACCCACAGCGCGCCCGTGAAATGGTGACCGGACAGGCGAAGCTTGAATTTTGGGAAACCTATCGCATCAACGACCCGGGCATCGCCGAGACCTTTATCGCAGCCGACGCAAAAGTGAAGGCACTTTTGGCCGGAGAAGCGACCGGAACGCCAGCCACGCAGACCCGCGACTCCATTGTTTATGGAACGGATGTGCGCGGCAATGTTGACTCGACGAAGCAAACCATCGTAAAAGTGCCCATGCCAGGTGCAGTAGCCGATCAAGGCGGCCCACTTTTGTCAAAAATGCAGGTCAACGCAAACGGCAACCTTGGCCTCGCCGTCATCGGTGTTGCCGATAAAAACAAAAAGGAGATCATTTCGGGCTATCTGACGAAGCCGGAAGTGAAGATGCTATTCCCGCAGGACCTCATGTTCCGCTGGTCCGCCGACCCGATGCTCGACCCCGAAACGGGCGTTTCGACGGGCAAATACGAACTCTATGCGCTCAAAAAATCGCGCGGCAAGGACGTTGCGCCGCTCGAGGGCGATGTCGTCACCGATGCATTTCCCCAGCCGGACCCGCAGACGGGCAAAGTGCAGGTTTCGCTCCGCATGAACAATAAAGGTGCGAAAGCTTGGGCCGACCTCACCACGCAGGCCGCTGGCAACAACAACCGCGAGATTGCCGTCGTACTCGACGATGAGGTGGTTTCCGCCCCCCGCGTCATCAACCCGATTACAGGCGGCGAGTCGTCGATCACCGGAAATTATACAGTGGACGAGGCCAAGGATTTTGCCAATATTTTGACCGTCGGCAAACTCCCGGCGCGCACCCGGATTGTTCAGGAAAGCCTGATCGGGCCATCGCTCGGGGCGGACAATATCTCGAAATCGTACACTTCGATGATGCTTTCGTTGGCGCTGCTCATCCTTTTCATGGTGAGCTATTATGCAAAGGGTGGCTGGGTATCGGTCATCGCGCTGATCGCGAACCTGTTCTTTATCATCGGCGCACTGGCTTCGATGGGTACGGTCTTGACCCTTCCAGGCATCGCGGGCATCCTCCTCACGCTCGCTGCAGCGGTCGATGCGAACGTCATCACCTATGAGAGGATCCGGGAGGAACTGCGCGGTGGCAAGCCACTTTTGCAGGCCATACCGCTCGGTTTCAAGCACTCGCTCTCGGCCATTTTGGACTCGAACGTGACCACGCTCCTGACCGCACTGACGCTCACATGGTTCGGCCTTGGCCCGATCAAAGGCTTTGGTGTCGTGCTTATCGTCGGTATTTTGTCGTCGCTTTTCACCGCCATTTTGCTTGCACGCTTGATCACCGATTGGTGGATCGGCAAGGGCAAAACGCTCACCTATTCCTATCCGTGGTCGGAAAAAATCATGACCAACGTGAACTTCGACTGGATGGGCAAACGGAGAATCGCCTATATTTTCTCCGGCACGTTGCTCGCGATCTCGATTTTTTCGTTTGCGACGCGTGGTTTTGAGCTCGGCGTGGATTTCAAGGGCGGATATTCCTACAACGTCAAATTTGACAAAGAGGTGAGCCTCGAACAATTGCGCGGCAACCTTAATGACGCGTTCGGCAACGGGACCATCGTGAAAGCAGTGAACACCCAAAACACGTTCAACATCACAACCCCATACGGCATTTCCGACCAGTCCAACAATGCCTCCGACAATGTCTTGGCGAAGCTGCACGAGGCCGTGAACAAATATTCCGGCGGCAACTTGGCGCTCGAGTCCTTCAAAAAAACCGACGCGTCCGGCACCCATATCATCAGTTCCACGAAAGTTTGCGCGACCGTCGCCGATGATATCCGCAATTCGTCCTTTAAAGCGGGCGCGGTAGGCTTGATCCTGATCTTCTTCTTTTTGCTGATCCGTTTCCGCCGCTGGCAGTTTTCGCTTGGAGCGGTCATCGCGCTTTTCCATGACGTTATTATTACGCTTGGCGCGTTCTCGCTCTTGCACGGCCTTGTGCCGTTCTCGCTCGAGATCGACCAGGCCATCATCGCCTGTATCCTCACCGTCATCGGCCTTTCGATCAATGACACGGTCATCGTTTATGACCGGATCCGCGAATATTTGGACCAATACGCGGGAAAGGACAAAATGGAGGTCTTCAACCTCGCCATCAACAACACCCTCTCGCGCACGGTCATCACGTCCGGCACGATCGTCGGCGTTTCATTGATATTGTTCATTTTCGGCGGCGCGGGCATCCGCTCGTTTGCTTTCGGGATGTTCCTCGGCATCGGTTTTGGAACGTACTCGTCCATTTATGTTGCCTCGGCCCTGGTCGTTGATTTGACGAGGGAAAGGTCGCTCACGATGGCCAAGGCCGTCAAGCAGACCATCGCGAAAGTGGCCACCGCCGTCGCGACGACCACCAAAAAGACTTCGGTGAAATAAACCGGATTGTTTTTTTGAGTTAAATAAAGCCCCTGTCGAGCATGGATTTGCCCGGCAGGGGTTTTTGATTTTTTGTCCGAACTTTGAATTTTTTGATTGTCTGAACTATGATTTTGTATGATTTTTATGATTTTTGAGAATCAAAATAATCATAAAAATCATACAAAATCATAGTTCAGACAATCAAAAAAATCACCGTTCGGACAACCTTAATTTCAACCCATGAAAATAGCCATCATCGG
>JANOQP010000859.1:0-8819 GCA_031414895.1 Saprospirales bacterium | reverse complement strand
GCAATATGCCGCTCAAATCGTACACCAATTTTGGCCTGCACCCGGAGGCGAAAATGACCGACGCGCAGCGAAAACTGATCATGGATTGGGCGCAAACACAGATGGACAGCATCAAAGCCCGCTACCCGGCGGATAGTTTGGTGATGAAAAAACGGCAGAAATAATCCCCTTTTTTTTCAAAAAAAAACCAGTTTTTGACATGAAAATCTTGATGGTCTGCCTCGGCAACATCTGTCGCTCGCCGCTGGCGGAGGGCATTTTTCAAAAAAAAGTTGCCCAAAAAAACCTCGGTTGGCAAGTCGATTCGGCCGGAACGGGCGGCTGGCACGCGGGCGAAAAGCCCGACCGCCGCTCGATTGCAGTCGCCAAAAAACACGGCGTGGAAATCAGCGAGCAACGCGCCCGGCAGTTCAAACAGGCCGATTTTGACCGTTTCGACCGCATCTTTGCGATGGACAAAAGCAATTTGGCGAACATTTTGGCCCTCGCCCGCAGCCAACAAGACCGCGAAAAAGTCGCCCTCCTCCTCGAAAACGGCGGCGAAGTCCCCGACCCATATTATGACGACCGCGAATTTGAGCCGGTCTTTTGGCTCATCGACGCGGCCTGCGAACGGGCCCTTTCCCGGCTTTTGGCGGAATGAACTTTTGGGCAAATTCTTTCTCTCCAATGAAATTATTCGCGGCTATCTTTGGTTGAATTGGACACCGGGAGGAGACGGGTTTTTAGTTTTTAAAAACACGGATTGCCCTGTTTTTCGGTTCACGCCAAATTGTATCTTTATGAAAAAAAACACACCTTTCCTTCTCTTTTTGGCAATTTTGCTCTCCTTTTCCCCAATTTTTGGTCAAAAAAAGGATTTTACGCAAAAAAAACCCGTCGCCCCTCCTGTCGCTATCTGTAAGGAACCCATCCAAATCGCGATTGGCGCGGGGCAATCGGACTATTTTAATTGTCCAAACTTTCCCGGCTCCAACGGCTCGCTCGCCGACCTTCCGGGCATGGCCCAAATTTCAGCCGCCGACCTTGACGGCGGCAGTTACGACATCATGATGTCCACCCTTTTTTTTAAGGTCAGGCGGATGTCGGATGTCGGCGCGGCTTTCACGGATTCACTTTTTTTCGATTGCAGCGAAGTTGGCACGACGGTCGGTCTCCATTTACGAGTATATAATGTGCCGCCCGGCGCGGGGCCGGTGGCCGATACCGCCTTATTGGGGAGCTTCGGCGAATGTATTTCGGAGGCCTTGATTGTCGATCCGGAAAAACCGAACTTGGTTGCCCCACCGTCGCTGACCATTTCCTGCGAAAATTTTGGGCCGCTCGTTTGGCCTGATGGGCTGGTGTTTTCGGACAATTGTGGGATCCAGAGCATCGACACAAGTTTTGAATATCTCCCTTCCGAACTTGCTTTTTTTGAAAAAAAATTCGGTCAGGCGCGCCGGGTTTTTACCGTAAAGGATTGCGCGGGCAATGTTTCGACGGCTGTGCAATCGGTCACGGTCAATTATCGGGAGCAATTCAGCCTGCGATTTCCCGATGACATCAAAACGGATATTTGCGATAGCTTGATTTGGCTCAATGCGAACAATCAGGTCGAGGTGCTTGCGCAAAACTGCGAGCTGTTGGTTTTTTCGAATGAATATATCGGTTGCATCAAAGTGATACCCGATGCCTGTTTTGCGAATTTGAGGACCTACAAAGTCATAAATTTGGCTACTTACAATCCGAACCTCTCCGAAATCATCATCCCAAACCCCAATAATTCCACCAAAGGCCCCACGATTTGGGTCGGCGCAGATGGCAACAACCAGTTCAAATGGGCATTGGCCGATCCGGCTGCGCCAAATAATCCAACCGTTTGGCCGCGCACGATCGATTTTCCTGGGCCTCTGACCGGGGGGCAATTGGGCTCGCCCGCGCTCATGTTCACAAGGGTTATCAAAGTGAGCGACGACATTCCCCCGGTGCTTTCGCAGGTCGATTATGTTTTTTGCGATTCGTCGGCCAACGATTCGCTGGCTTGGAACCAAAATGCCAGCTACAACCCGTGGGGCATCGACAATACTTGGGACCCGATTACCCAATCGCATGACCTGCGCGACGCCGACCTCACGTTGGCCATTGATGCTTTTGACGAATGCGGCGGCGAGGATGTCAATTTTAGGTTCCTCCTTTTCCTCGACCTAAACGGTGACGGTGTGATGGAAACGACCATCAATACTGAGAGCCCGACGTGGGGTTTTGGCATTCGCGAGGATGAAGCCATCGGCGGCAAGCGCATCGCCCGCCTCACCCGCGATGTGGAATGGGACGACGGCCCGCCGTTTTTCAACCACCAAAAACGTGACACTTTCAGCCTGCCCTACGGCAACCACAAGATCAAATGGATTGCCGAGGACCGCTGCGGAAACGACCGGGTCAAGGAGTTCCCGATCAAGGTCGGGCCGTGCCAAATGCCGGCCGTTGTTTGCAAAAACCTGCTGAAAATCAATCAGTTATGGCAAATTTCGGCGGCCAGCGAACCGTCGGCATCGCGCACGGCGACCCAGTTTTTAAAGTCCGCTTTTGATGCGAACACGCCGTTCAACCAGCTCCAATTTTCCCTCCGCGACCCCGGCATCAACCCCGGCATCGGCTTCCCGGTGACCGCCGCCGGGCTGCCCGTAAAATCGCTCACTTGGGACTGTGACCACCTCGGTTTTCGCCCGCTCGAACTTTGGGTGAAAAACCTCGCGGGCGATACTGATTTTTGCCCGACGGCCGTGAATGTGTTGGATGGAACAGGGCTCTGCATGGATAGTTTGGCAAGCCCATCGGTCGAATTTCGGGATGAGAATTTGATCGGGCCGGGCCGTTTCGAGGTTTTCCAAAACCAGCCAAACCCATTTTTTGAGCAAACGGAGATTCCGTTCAATTTGCCTGTCGATGGCGTAGTGACGCTCCGGATTTTTGATGCTTTTGGGCGGATTTTAATGGAGCAAAAAGCTGGGTTCGGCGCCGGTTTGAATGCTTTTATTTTAAATAGAAATGACCTGCCGGGCGAGGATGCGGCGCGGTTTTATCAAATTTTGACGGCGGAAAATTCGGCGACGCGGCGGTTTTGATTGAAAAAACAAATAAAAAAAAGGGCGGCTCGACTTTGATCGAACCGCCCTTTTTTGTTTGCAACTAATTGGTTGTCAAGAGATTCAATGCTTCGAGCCAATCTCTGACGGCTGGACGACCTGCCCGTTTTCATCCGTCAAAACGAGGACGACGCGGCGGTCGGATTTTTTGGCTTCAGGCGGAGTGTCCTTGCCAAAACCGGGATTTGGCACCTCAATCTTGTCGGGCTTGGCCTCGCCGAAGACCTTGACGTTGATCCGCGCAGCATGGATGCCGCGCGAAATGAGGTGGTTGCGGGCCATTCGGGCACGGTGGATGGACATTTCAAGGTTTTTCTGCCGCGGGCCGACGGCATCGGAATGGCCCAAAACGGTGAGGCGGAGCTTTTGGTTGGACTTCATTTTGCGGAAAACCTCCTCCAAAACGCCCATCGACTCGACATTGAGCGTGGATTTCCCAAAATCAAAATAGATCGTGCGGACGGCATCGCGCGAAATGGAGTCCTCGGCGAAGACCGAATTGGGCGAAAAATAGGGGCATGGGATGCCGCAAAGCGCCCTTTGTTCGTCCAAATCAATGATCTGTGCATTTGGGAAGCCCTGGTCGATGAGGCCGATCTGGGCCTTTTCGGCCTCCTCGCGGTTGGCGTAGGTGCCGAGGAAAAAGCGGTGGATGCCGTGCTGGTCAGTGTTTTCATAGACCCCGGCAAGACCCCGGTCGCGGAAATAATTGGCGGAAATAGTGTCTGCGAAAGCGGCCACTTGGACACGGAACTCTTGCTGGCTGAATAGCGGTAAAATACCCAAAAGGGCTGCGAAGGTTAGTGCTGCGCGCATGGTCAGGAAAGTTTAAATGAGCAAAGGATTACCGGCAAAATCCAAGTTTTGTGTTTCGAGTTGAACAACTCAAAACTCGAAACCAAAAACGCGAAACTTGAAAAGGGGCCGCCGGGTGCAAGTCCGGGGATTAAAACCGAATGGCGGGGCACATCTCGATAAAAGTGCTCCATATTGATTATAGGTTGCAAAATTAGAATACGTTCAACGAAAACAGGGGTTTCATTTGATAAAATTTATTATTTGTGTGAAAATAGTTGGCACGGCAACCGGTCGGTCGCGGATTTTCAATGTTCAAAAAAAACTTTGCGCAGGGGAAAATTCTCGAAAAGGCCATTGATTTTTGAAATGAAAAATTACCTTTGCCCGCCCAAACCAAAAATGCGGTTTTTATGAAACGGCTGGTCGAATTTACGCTTCCCATTCAGGGGCTGAAAAACGGGGTCCACGAATATGATTTCCATATCGAACGGACGTTTTTCGCCGAATTTGAGGCATCGCCCGTTTCGGAGGGCGAAGTCGATGTCCACATGACCCTCGACCGGCACTCGGATATGCTCGTTTTTGATTTCGAGCTTTCGGGGACGGTGCGGACGGAATGCGACCGCTGCCTCGCCGAAATCGACCTGCCAATCGAGTCGGAAACGCAATTGGTGGTGAAGTTCAGCGAGGAAAAGGAGGATCTGGACGACGAGCTCGTTTTCATCCACCCCGAAACGAGCGAGCTGAACGTGGCCGAGTATATATACGAGTACATCGTCTTGGCTATGCCGATCATCCGGTCGGTCGAAGGGTGCGAGGAGGAAGAAAACCCGCCCTGCGATTTTGGGATGCTCGCCCGCATAAGCACCGCTGAAAACCAACCGCGCGAAAACCCGTTCCTTGATGCCCTCGGTGGCTTCAAGGAAAATTAAAAGGAAAGATTGATGGGCCTTTTTCAACTGAAAACTGGCCCGTTTTTTAACATAAGTAATTATTTTTCAAAAAGATACGTCATGCCAAATCCAAAATGGCGGCACTCGAAGATGCGCACCCGCAAACGCCGCACGCACTATAAAGTCGAGACGCCAAACATCGCAACCTGCGCAACCACGGGCGAAAAACACCTCCTCCACCGCACCTATGTGGTCGATGGGGCAATGTACTATCGCGGCAATGTCCTCATCGCCGCGCCCGAACAGCGCGAAGGCCCAAGCCAAGAAGCGTAGGGTTTTTGTCTGAACTATGATTTTTTTGATTGGTATGAGGAGATAACCGCTCCATATCAATCATAAAAATCACACAAATCATAGTTCAGACTGAATTGTGCAAATTTTTGGCTTTCAAAAAGCTCCAATCTTTCATTTAGAAAATTGGGGCTTTTTGTGTTTCTTGAAAAAAGCGGTTTCAACTTTGCGCGGCCCCAAAACCGGCGAACCGATAAAAATTGCCCATCAAAATGAACAAACTCTGGCTCATCATCAAGCGCGAATATTGGACGCGGGTGCGCAAACGCTCCTTCATCATCGGCACTGTTGTCACCCCGATTGCGATCTTGCTTTTTATCGGCGTCATCAGCTATATTTTTAGCTATCAGGGCAACGACAAACAGCGCATCGTCATCCGCGACGAGGCCGGGTTGCTCCAAAAAGCGATGAAAGATGGCAATGGTGTCTATTTTTCCTTCTCCGAGGCCCCGCTCGCCGACCTGAAAAAGGAAGTGGCCGAAGGTGTTTTTTCAGGTGCGCTCCTGATCCCGCCGCTGGGCGACCTCAAAAAAAAGGAGCACCAGATACTCCTTTATTCCGACGAGCAATTGAGCCCGGAGACCAGTTCGTTCATCCGTGGGCGGGTCGCGAAGGCCATCCGGGCGTTTAAAATGGACTCGCTGCACCTGACTTCCAACCAATTGGCGATGCTCAATTCCGAAACGGAGGTCTCGCTCAACCCAGAAAGCATCAAAAAAACCGAGAACGACGCGACCGAGTTCACCTCCGATATCGCCATGGCCGTCGGCTACGCGATGGGCTTTATCATGTACATGACCGTTTTTATTTATGGGATGATGGTCATGCGCTCGGTTATGGAGGAAAAAACGAACCGCATCGTCGAGGTAATGATGTCGTCGGTCAAGCCGTTCGAGCTGATGATGGGGAAAATAATCGGCTCCGGCGCGGTCGGGCTGACGCAGGTGCTGATCTGGGTGATCATCATCACGGCGGGGATGTTCGTGCTGCCTTTTTTCATGAACATCGACCCGGAGGCCATGCAACGCGCGCAGGAAGCGCAAATGGGCGGCATGGCCAACACGGCGATGTCCGACCCGGAGGCCATGCAATTTCGCATCGCCGGGGCCTTGCAGGAGGTGATGAACCTCAATTGGTGGTTCCTGATCCCGGCGTTTATTTTCTACTTTTTGGGCGGATATTTCCTCTATGCGTCGCTTTTCGCGGCGGTCGGGTCGGCCATGGGCGACGATTATGGCGAGGGCCAATCGCTCACCATCCCGATCACGATCCCGGTTTTGCTGGCCCTATATATCATGATGGTGGTCGTTCGGCAACCAAACTCGGCACTCGGTGTCTGGGCCAGTATTTTCCCGCTTTTTTCGCCGATCGTGATGCCTGCGAGGCTGGCTTTTGGGCCTCCGCTTTGGCAAATCGCGCTCTCGATGCTCGTTTTGGCGGCCACTTCGGTGTTTTTCGTGTGGCTCGCAGGGCGCATTTATCGCGTCGGGATCTTGCTCTACGGGAAAAAGGTCACGCTGAAAGAACTGGGGAAATGGCTTTTTTATAAGGGCTGAAAACGGGGGGCTGGTAAAGATTTTAGACGATTGTTGGTGTCTGTAACGGTAACCCCCGGGCAGTCCGGCAGCCGGAAACGCGTCCTGTCTGTCCGCCAGAGCCGAAAGCCCCGCTAGTGCTTGGCCTTGAAACACCCATAGAAATGGCAAAATCAATGATATACCAATGCTTTTCCGATGGCTGTTATTACCCCATTTTCAATTAAATGGATAAAAATAGGGCCATTTGGAAATTCTGAAACATTCAGTTTTTCACAATTGGAAAAAACAGGTTTATCCAAAATAGTTTGCCCGGTCGCGTTTTTTACGGTCAAAACTAATTGCCTGGACGGTCTGAAACCTGGGAAACAAACCTCCAAGATTTCGGAAGCCGGGTTGGGCGAAGCGGACAAAATGCCAACAGAAACAGGCTCGAACAAGCCGGAAATGTTTGAAAAACGGTATTGGCCGGTCAGGATGCTCGTCGAATTGGGCACCCCGAAATGCGACCAACCGGTAAATGCAAACCCATTTTTCAACGGCACGATCATTTCCCCCGCACACTCCTTGTCGTTGGCAATTGCTTCTGAAAACAAGAGGCCCCCGGTATTTTTTTCAAAAATCAATAGTTGCATTTTGATGGAATCGTCCGTGTCCTTTGAGTTGCCAATGACGTAGATAAATTTCTCGTCCACGTCAATCCAATGGCTTCCCGCGCCGATTATGTCGGTTGTGTCGGTCGGGAAATATGATTTCCAAAGGATTTGCCCGTTCGGGCCGAACTTAATGGTCAGGCTTCGGACTTGGTCGAGCGAGTTTTCCCAAACATAGCCCGTTGAATATGAATTGAGCGAATCATCCTCAATGAGGCTCAACGCCCGATCTTTGTCAAATTTGTTGGGATGTTTGTACAAAAAAACAGTATCGCCCATCGGACTGACCCGGGTAACGGTATAGCCCATGGTGCGCGTGCCGATCAAAACGTCGCCATTTTCGCAGATATGGTTGAAGTCGGGCGGCCAAAGCTGGGTCGAATAAGGTCTGGAAACATCGCTCAAAACCTCGCCGTCCGTGTTCATACGGAGTATGTTATAGACGATGGCCCCCTGTTCGTTTTTTTCAGAAAAAACTTCAACGGTCGAATCCGCCAAAATGGCCAGTTTTTCCACGATATATGGGTCGGTAAAGGTTTTTTTCCAAACTGTTGAACCATCCTGTCCATCGAGGCGGGCCATGAAGAGATTGTTTGACCCCACCCGGCCAGCCACATAGACCTGCCCGTTTGAGCCGGTCTTTAAAAAATCGATGATGTTGGCATTTGGGTATTCAAGCCCATGGGCAACGTCGTAGAGCAAATCGCCCTCTGGGGAGTATTTGAGAACATGTGCGTCGTACTTGAACCCTATCCAACCATCACCCGGGGAAAAGGTCAAGTAGGCGTTGCCATCCTGGTCTATGTCAAAACCGCCATAAATCAAATCTAAAAAAGGATAGTCAGGTTGTATTTTCCATAACAACGTGCCAGTAGAGTCATACTTGATCAAACTAATACCCAGCGCAGGGCCTTCGGAGGTTTGGGTGGTGATCATCCAAGTGTTCCTATTTTGGTCGCAATGGATGAAAGCACCCTTACCACTGATATTTTCAACAAACTCGCTTTCTAACCATTTACGAGTTGGCAAAACTTGGGCAATCATATTTGAGGTTAGGCACAAAAAGCCTATGAGTATCATGTACATATTCATGAGAATCGAAATAAAAACAGGGGTCATTGGCCAAATTTGGCCGATGACCCCTGTTGGTCAATTAATCTTGATGATACGGATAGAACGGGTCGAACGACCATCGTTCACAGAGATGCTGAGGATACCTTCGGGGAGGTCGGGCAAGCTCTTTATGGCTATTTCGTTGCGCCCAACAGAGAAATGAGCGTCTTGGACCAAAACCAGCCTACCTTTTTGGTCATGATATCGGATTAGGCCATCGAACTCGGCATCGGCATCGTACAAAAGCACGGCAGCGTTGCTCATTGGGTTCGGAACGCAATAAAACCCGTTGTTTTGGGCTGTTTGGGAAATTGCCGAGCTTCTATCACCTGCGCCGCTGCCCAAATT
>JANOQP010000858.1:0-7501 GCA_031414895.1 Saprospirales bacterium | reverse complement strand
AATTGCAAAAACACCATCTGCAACAAACCCTGCGGCGGTACCCGATTCAACAGCAATAAACCGAGTAGTCGACTTCGAACCCGACGCGTTAATCGTATTATTCTTGATGGATGAGATTGTGGAGTAATACGGACGATTCACATATATGCCCGCAAGTTCAGTAGTTTGATTCATTTCAAACGTGTTGTCATGAATATTGACACCTCCTCCTAAAGTCACCCCGTTTGGCTCGATGCCAAAATTGGTAGGGTTGACATAAATTCCGAAGACACCACACTCATTGAAATTTGAGTTCGCCACGTTCACCAACTGGTCGCCTTTTGATAATATACCGCCTACCTCATTAGAGGTGAAATCACAGCTTTCAACTGTTAAAGTCCCCCAATTTTTTGAGCTAATTCCGTAGCCAGTATCTGAGCCAAACAATGGAGATTCCTGATTTGAGGCAAAAGTGCCATCCAAAATGGTCAAATTCGTCCGGATGCTCTCGATTCCTATAAATACATTAAAGAACTGATTATTGCTGTTTTTGGCAATGATCGCCGAAAGCACGCCATTCAATTGCATCCCAACCTTTGGTATTTGCACATTGCCTGTTGGCAATACCGAAAAAGTGTTTCCGCTGAAAGGGGAAATCATGGGTTTATGAAACCCCGTATTGTCCCCAACTTTTACCCCGATTTCATTGTCGAAGAAAAAGCTGCCTTTGACCTCTGATTTAGCGCTTCCGGTATGCAACAATAAGCCAACGTCGGCATTTTGAATGGTAGAGGCTGTAATTATGGCTTTCGCGCTGCTCTGCACTTCTACACCCTTCCATTTATCGTTGCAGCCACTCAAAAGCGAGTTGTCCAAAACGGATAGGGTATTGCCTTTTTCCACCAGGATTTTTGAATTGGTGGACTTGGCGAAAATCTTGCAATTCGACAAAACAGTGTTTGCGTCGATGATCAATGTGCCACTCAAACAATAACTTGTGTTCGTAAAAAGGGTGCCGGGGTTCATAGAAACCCGAAAGTTGCCCGTGAGGGTGGTTGGAGGGTTGGCGCCGTTGCACGGACAAGTCTGCGCATACATATTACCCGCAAAGAGCAGCACCCCCACGAGCATCAGGCCCGTCAGGAAATTAGAAAATTGCCTCATGATAATGGACATTTTTTGGTGAAGGAATCGGTCGATTCCCTTGCGCAAGGGGCGGAGTTTTTCGGGTGGCCAAGCCCGTTCCGGTTGTCCAAAGGTGTGGGCATCGCTCCCAAAAAAATACGGTCATCTTCTCCCATCTTCTATCGTTTTCGGTCAAATTCATTCAAATCCTGTCATATTCATTCAGGCAGTTTTTGGTGGGTCGCTTTTAGGGCGCGCCGCAGCACTTCGCCTTCCAGTTTGTAGCCCATTTCCAAAAGCACATCTTCGGCTTCTTGTGGGGAATAATTATGTCGGTGGTTCGGCTTGTTTTTCAATTCTTTGAGCCGCCTGTAAAAAGTGGATTCTGGAATTTCCGTAATCTCGATAAGCTGTTTTTTGTTGACTGGTTTGTTGAAAATCGGCATGGCAATCGATTTTGGTTAGATGAAGGAATCGGTGTTTTTTTATTGAAAGCCCTTCAAACTGCGCGGCCTCGGGCAGTTTTGGCTTCTGATATTTATCAAATGGAACGGTGCGCCGCGAGCAGATGGGCGGTTCAGCAAAAGCCCGATAGCTTCGCGGGCGTGATCGGGCGTGATCGGGCGTGATCTAATTCTTTGATGGTCTTTCATGGCGGAAAGATTGATTGGCTAGCCAAAAGAACACCCAATTTTTGAAACCGAAAACATTGTCGCCAAATTTAACATTCAGGTTTTGACCCAAAACTGGGCCCAACGTCTAAAATCCCTCCCTCCTTTTTGGCAAAAAAATTACTTTTGCCCGCTAAAATCAATCAATCGAATTATGGAAGTCCTCACCAAACAAAAACCCTCGACCGCCGCAAACACCGATGCCTTTCCAATCAATGGCACCGACCATATCGAGTTTTATGTCGGCAACGCGAAGCAATCGGCGATGTACTATCAAGCCGCTTGGGGCTACGAACTGGTGGCCTATTGCGGCCCCGAAACGGGCGTGCGCGACCGCGTTTCGTATGTTTTGCAGCAAAATAAAGTGCGCATCGTGCTGACTGCCGGGCTGTCGCCGGAACATGAAATTTCACGGCACGTTGCCGAGCATGGCGACGGCGTAAAAAGCCTCTCCCTCTGGGTGGACGATGCCGAAAATGCCTTCCATACGGCGGTAAAACGCGGCGCGGAGGCCGTTTTTGCCCCAAAAACGATGAGCGACGAAAACGGCGAGGTCGTCCTTTCGGCCATCAAAACCTATGGCGAGACCGTCCACACGTTCGTCGAGCGGCGCAATTATCGCGGCATTTTCCTGCCCGGTTTTGTGGCCAAAAAATCGGCGATGCCCGTCCACCCGGTCGGCCTGAAATATGTGGACCATTGCGTCGGCAACGTCGAACTCGGCGACATGAACCGTTGGGTGAAATTTTATCAGGACGTGATGGGGTTCAAACTTTTGATAACCTTTGACGACAAGGACATCGCCACCGAGTACACCGCGCTGATGTCGAAAGTGGTCTCGAACGGCACGGGCTACGTCAAGTTCCCAATCAACGAGCCGGCAAAAGGGCTGAAAAAGAGCCAAATCGAGGAATACCTTGATTTTTACCGCACGGCGGGCGTGCAACATATCGCCATCGAAACGGACAATATCTTGGTGACGGTCGAAAAATTGCGGGCAAACGGCATCGAATTTCTCGTCGTGCCGGAGGTTTATTACGATGAAGTGCCGGGCCGCGTGGGCAAAATGGACGAAAATATCGAGGACCTAAAACGCCTCAACATCCTCGCCGACCGCGATGAGGACGGCTATTTGCTCCAAATCTTCACAAAGCCCGTGCAAGACCGCCCGACCGTTTTTTATGAAATTATCCAAAGGCGCGGCGCAAAATCGTTTGGGAAAGGGAATTTTAAGGCCCTTTTTGAAGCCATCGAGCGCGAGCAGGCCCTGCGGGGGACCCTTTGAACTTGAATTTTCTTCAATAGTGGCCTTCTGTTTTTGCACTTGATTTTACAAAAACCATTTCCGCAAGACCCCTTCCGCGGCCTTTCCCTGCGGCGTGTAATCGCGCTCCGGGTAGCCTTCGTGGCCCATGCCGTTCGGGAACCATTTCCACAAAAAACTGCCCGCCCACCATGTTTCCTTTTGAAAAACCGTGTGCAGCGCGTCGATCGCATTGGCCTGTGCGGCCTGGTTTATCGGGCGCAAATGGATGTCCTTTTCGAGTTCCCAGTTTTTCCACGAGCAATTGTCCACCGACAAATAGCCGTACTCGGTGAACAAAACGGGCCTGCCCTGCGCCGCCGAAAACGCCTTTAACTGCCCCATAATCGGCTGCCAAGCCTCTACCAACCGCTCGACGGTCGGCGCCTTTTCATCAACCAACGGAAAATATCCGCCAAGTCCGATGAAGTCGAGTTTTTCCCAAAAAGGCACGGCAGCCCAGTCGTCCCAATTCGCGGAATAGGTCAATTTTCCGTGATAAACGCCGCGTGTTTTTTCGATCAGGCCCAGCCAAAATTGGGGCCGCCGTTTGAGGTGCGCCCGAAACTCCGTGCCGATACAAAACAATTCAACTTGTTGGTTTTCAGCGAGTTGTGCATTTTGCAAAATGTATTTTTCATAATCGGCCTCCCATTCGGCGAGGGTTTTTTCGTCGTCAAAATCAAGTTCGCCCGTCCATTTTCCGTGGATCCAGACCTGCGGTTTGAGCATTGTTTTGATGCCCGCTGCATGCGCCAAACGGATGGTCTCGGCGACGCCCTCCGGCCGTTCGCCCCACCATTGTTGGCCTTTTTGCTCGTTGTAAATGACCCTGCCCTTCCCGCCCGGCGAAAAGGCGTATGGCACGACGGCGATCCAGTTGGCCATGACGGTTTTCGCCTCGGCCATCGGGTCGGACTTGAAGGGTTCCCACGGCGCGACCATCGTCAGGCCGTTCATTTTTTTGCCGACGGCGATGGGCGGTTTTTGCGCAGCGGTCTCAATCGGCACGGCCGGGGCAGCGGGCGCGACGGCCTTTTTTTTGGGAACATAATTGCAAAAAGCGACGGACACCGCTGCCGCGAAAATCCCCAAGATCAATACAAGTTTCATTTTTCAAAAATTAAAATTTGGCGAAATCGCCCGTTGGTTCGAGATGGTTTTGTGGGGCAAAAAAACGGGCATTTTTTATGGCTGCAAAATTGAAAAATTGAAATCAATTTCAATCTTTGCCCGCCTGTACCGGCGACTTCAGTCGCCGATATTTGACCAAAATCGACCATTTTGGTGATAAAATCAATCGATCACGATCAATCAATACGGCGGCTGAAGCCGGCCGGTACATCCATTCAAACAATCGAAAAATGAGCAAACCACTCTCCATCCTCTGCCTCGCCAGCTTTTTCAAGGGCAACGATTTCATGCGCGGCGCAAAGGCCGCAGGTTGCACGGTTTATCTCGTCACGAGCCAAAAACTTGAAAAAAAGGACTGGGCCCGCGAGTCGATCGACGAGATCTTTTTCGTCCCGCAAGACGAAGTGAACAACTGGAACATGGCGCACGTCATCGGCGGCCTCGCCCATGTGATGCGGTCAAAACGGATCGACCGCATGGTCTCGCTCGATGATTTTGATGTCGAAAAAGGGACCGAGCTGCGCGAACATTTCCGCATCCCCGGCATGGGGCAGACGACCGGGCGGCATTTCCGCGACAAGCTCGCCATGCGGGCAAAGGCGCGCGAGGCGGGCATCCCGGTGCCGGCGTTCACCGCGCTTTTCAACGACGACGAGATCAACGAATTTGCCCGGACGACCCCGACGCCGTGGCTCGTGAAACCGCGCGGCGAGGCCTCTGCAACGGGCATCAAAAAGGTCCACTCGGCCGATGAACTTTGGGCGCACCTTCATTCGCTGGGCGAAAAACGGCACAATTTCCTTGTCGAACAGTTCAAACCGGGCGATGTCTATCATGTCGATGCGCTCTCGAACGACGGCAAACTGATCTTCGCCCGCTGCTCAAAATATGTCAATACGCCGTTCGACGTGGCGCACGGCGGCGGTATTTTCCGTTCCGCGATCTGCGAATTTGGCGACGAGGACGACAAAACGATGCAAAAATTGACCGAAAAAACAATGGTCGCCTTCGGGATGCAATACTCGGCGAGCCATACCGAATTCATCAAGGCGCATGACGGCAGCGGTTTTTATTTCCTCGAAACGGCCTCGCGCGTCGGCGGCGCGAACATCGCCGAGATGGTCGAGTTCAGCGCGGGCATCAACCTTTGGTACGAATGGGCCAAGATCGAGGCCGCCGTCGCGCGGGGCGAAAAGTACAAATTGCCGAAGGTCGCGAACGAGTACACGGGCATCGTCATCTCGCTGATCCGCACCGAAAAGGCCGATTATTCGCAATTCCCCGAAAAGGAAATCGTCTGGAAAATGGATTTCGACCACCATATCGGCATGATCGTCCGGGCAAAAACACGGGCGCGGGTACTCGAACTTTTGGACGTTTTCGCCGGTCGGATCCAGAAGGATTTTCATGCCTCGGCACCGATCGCGGACAAGCCGACGGCCTGAGCCAAAGGTTATTGGGCGGCAAGTGGTGATTGTTTCTATTTTCGCCGCTATTCTGCAATCCGCTCTCAAGCAGCCGACCAAATACGGCATGAACTCAATTATCAACGAAGTCACCAAGTTTTACCTTTCCATGCGGATGCGCCGCATCGAATGGTTCATGCAACACCCCGACGAGGCGCAGGCGCGGATATTCAAAAAACTGATGGCGCGGGGCAAAAACACCGAATTTGGCAAAAAACACGGCTTCGCGGCCATCAAATCGCCCACGGATTTTGCCCAAAAAATCCCCATTCAAGATTACGAGGGCTTCAAAAACGACATCGCCCGGATGATGCACGGCGAGCGCGATGTGCTGGTGCCGGGCGAGGTCAGGTGGTTCGCAAAAAGCTCCGGCACGACGAGCGACAAGTCGAAGTTCATCCCGATGCCGCCGCTCAATGTCTTCCGCAGCCATTTCCGGGCCTCGTGGGACTCCGTCGCGCTACTCTACGACATGCGCCCGGACATGAAGATTTTCCAAAAAAGGAGCCTCCTCCTGCCCGGTTCGTTCACCTCCTTGCCGGAACATCCGCGCACCAAATTTGGCGATGTCTCTGCCGTTTTGGTCAATTATATGCCCAAGATCGGGCAAATGCACACGGCGGTCCCGATTGAAATCGCGCAGCTCGCCAACTTTGAGGAAAAGATAAACCGCACCGCCGAGGTCTGTTCAAAAATGGACGACATCGTGATGTTCGGCGGCGTGCCGACGTGGCTGATTGTGCTTTTTCGGAAAATTTTGGAACAGACCGGCAAGCAAAACCTGCTCGAAGTCTGGCCAGATTTGCAGGCATATATGCACGGCGGTGTCGGTTTTGACCCTTATCGGCAGACTTTTAAAGAGCTGATACCGAGCGAAAAATTTATTTATCAGGAAATCTACAACGCATCCGAGGGCTATTTCGGCGCGACGGCGGACCGCGGCGACCCGTCGATGCTCCTTTTTTTGGACCACGGCATTTATTACGAGTTCATCCCGATGTCCGATTGGGAAAGCGACGAGCCGCGTGCCGTCCCAATCTCCGGGGTGAAAATCGGCGAGAACTACGCAATTGTCATCACCTCGACCAACGGCCTGACGCGGTACATGCCCGGCGACACGGTCATGTTCACGAGCGCAAGCCCGTACAAGTTCAGGATAACGGGCCGGACGCGCCAGTTCATCAATGCTTTTGGCGAAGAAGTGATGATCGCCGACACCGACAAGGCCGTCGCCCAAACCTGCGACGCGCTCGGCGCGATTGTCGCGGAATACACGGTCGCGCCTTTTTATTTTTCGGGAAATAAGTGGAAAGGCGGCCACCAATGGATTGTCGAATTTGAAAAAAGCCCCGCCGACCCCGCCCAGTTTTCCGCCCTTTTGGATGAAAACCTGCAAAAAATAAACTCTGATTACGAAGCAAAACGATACAAAAGCATCGCCCTCGATCCAATCCGGATGACGACCGTCGCACGCGGCACCTTTTTGGAGTGGATGAAATCGCGCGGCAAATATGGCAACCAAAATAAAGTGCCACGGCTGGCCAACCATCGGCAGTTCATAGAAAATTTGTTGGAGTTCCGGGGTGAAATCAACACATAGTCAGATTGGATTTTCACATAGACAGGCAAAGTTTTAGGATTGTCCTTTGTGAAATCCCTAATTATGCGAATAATGGGTTCAATTAGCCCCAGCGGGGCGGAATGTTGGTAGAACCTGCTCGAATTGAATGGTTTTAGCCCCAGCGGGGCGGAATGTTTATCGCATCCAAAAACATTCCGCCCCGCTGGGGCAATGTCATTGACTTAAGCATTTTTTTCAATTG